>NZ_JBHXFJ010000005.1:0-202189 GCF_042722465.1 Streptomyces sp. NPDC127098 | reverse complement strand
CCCCTAGGGGCGCGGGGAACTGCGCGACCAGCCGGCCAGGACCCGCGCCCGCCCCCTCCACGACCTCGCTGGGCGTCGGCCAGGCCGCGCGGCGCTTGGGCAGCATTACTGTCGCAGAGGGTCTCCATCTGTTGATCGACCCCGCCGAGCCGGTGCGGTACGGCAACCACTCCTGCGAGCCCAATCTGTGGCACGCGGACGCCTTCACCCTGGTCGCCCGGCGCGACATCGCCGTCGGTGAGGAGCTGACCAGTGACTACGCCACCCACACCGGGGTCGACGGGTGGGCGATGGACTGCCGCTGCGGCAGCCGCCGCTGTCGCGGCCGGGTCACCGGCCGCGACTGGCGGCTGCCCGCGCTGCGCGCCGCCTACGGGCGGCACTGGATCCCTCCGCTGCTGGACCGGATCGACGCGAGCGGAGGGACCGGGTAGCCGGGATCAGCCGGCCACCGGGAGGGTGAGCGACCCGGCGCCCGCCTCGACCGGCTCCGCGTAGCCCTCGGGGCCCGCGAGCTGGACCCGCCAGGCGCCCGGCGCGCCCTCGGCCGTCACCGTGACGGTGTCCCCGTCCCGCCGGGTGCGGAACGTGGCCGGCGCGCCGCCGGGCGTCGGGACGGTGGTCACCGTCTCCACGCCGTCGGCCGGCGCGTGGACCCGCAGCGTGACCCCGTCCGCCCACGCGTACTCGGGGGTCTCGTCCTCGGCGCCGAACGGGATCACCGAGCCCGGCCTGGCCAGCAGCGGGAGGCTGTCGAAGCCGAACCGCTCCCGCCGCCAGCCGGGGCCCGTGACCTGCTCGCCCGAGAGCAGGTGGGTCCACGTACCCGCCGGCACGTAGTACTCGACCGTCCCGTCCTCGGTGAAGACCGGTGCCACGAGGACGTCGCCGCCCAGCATGTACTGCCGGTCGAGCACGTGGCAGGACGGGTCGTCGGGGAACTCGATCAGCATCGCCCGCATCACCGGCGTGCCCGTGTCCCGCGCCTGCTCCGCGGCCCGGTAGAGGTACGGCATCAGCCGGTGCTTGAGCCGGGTGAAGTCCCGGGTGACGGCCACCGCCTCCTCGTCGTAGTCCCACGGCACCCGGTAGGAGTTGCTGCCGTGCAGCCTGCTGTGCGAGGAGAGCAGGCCGAACTGGGCCCAGCGCTTGAAGATCGCCGGCGTCGGGGTGCCCTCGAAGCCGCCGATGTCGTGGCTCCAGAAGCCGAACCCCGACAGGCCGAGCGAGAGCCCGCCGCGCAGCGACTCGGCCATCGCGTCGAACGTCGACTCGCAGTCGCCGCCCCAGTGCACCGGGAACTGCTGCCCGCCGGCGGTGGCCGAGCGGGCGAACAGCACGGCCTCGCCCTCCCCGCGGGCCTCGGTGAGCACCCGGAAGACGGTCTCGTTGTAGAGCTGCGTGTAGTAGTTGTGCATCCGCTCCGGGTCCGAGCCGTCGTGCCAGACCACGTCGGTCGGCACCCGCTCCCCGAAGTCCGTCTTGAAGCAGTCGACGCCCTGGCCGGCCAGCACCCGCAGCTTGCCGGCGAACCACTCGCAGGCGTCCGGGTTGGTGAAGTCGACCAGCGCCATGCCGGCCTGCCACATGTCCCACTGCCACACGTCGCCGTTGGCCTTGCGCACCAGGTAGCCGAGCCGCCTGGCCTCCGCGAACAGCGGGGACTTCTGCCCGATGTAGGGGTTGATCCACACCGAGACGCGCAGGCCCTGCTCCTTCAGCCTGGCCAGCATGCCCTCCGGGTCGGGGAAGACGGCAGGGTCCCAGGTGAAGTCGCACCACTGGTACTCGCGCATCCAGAAGCAGTCGAAGTGGAAGACGCTCAGCGGGATGTCGCGCTCCGCCATGCCGCGCACGAAGCGGGTGACCGTCTCCTCGTCGTAGTCCGTGGTGAAGGACGTCGACAGCCACAGGCCGAAGGACCAGGCCGGCGGCAGCGCCGGCCGGCCGGTCAGGGCCGTGTAGCGGTCGAGGATCTCCTTGGGCGTGGGGCCGTAGATCACCAGGTACTCGACCGACTGGCCCTCGACGCTGAACTGGACCTGGCCCACGGACTCAGAGCCGATCTCGTAGGAGACCAGGCCCGGGTGGTTCACGAAGACGCCGTAGCCCCGGTTGGTGAGGTAGAACGGCACGTTCTTGTAGGCCTGTTCGCTGGCCGTGCCGCCGTCCGCCTGCCAGACGTCCACGGTCTGGCCGTTCTTGGTGAACGGCGTGAACCGCTCACCGAGGCCGTACACCAGCTCGCCGACGCCCAACGACAGTTGGCCTATGGAGAAGTGCCGCCCGTCCGGGTCCGTGGCGAAGCCGGTGCCGCGCGACCCGGCCGAGGTCAGCACCCGGTCGTCGGCGACGAAGTCGAGCCGCCAGGGCCGGTCCGCGTCGACGCGCAGGGTCAACGGGCCGCTCGAAAGCTCGAGGACCGAGCCGTCGGACGAGGTCTTGCCGGCGTGCCCGGGGTCCTCGGCCAGCGCGAACCGGGGCCCGTGGTCCTCCTCGCCGTCGTGGTGGACGGACCGCACGCCGATCACGCCCTCCGCCGGCGAGAAGCACTCCACGGTCAGCAGCGGGCTGTTGAGCGTCTGGCCGCGACGCTCCACCTTGCGCACCGCCGCGTACAGGGTGAGTCGGTCGTCCTCTGTCCGGGCGTCGGCGAGCTGCTTGGCCCAGGACGCCTGGACGCCCGCGCGCATCAGCCAGTAGCCGTCGGTGAACTTCAAGAGATCTCCTGCGTCTTGTGGTTGGCGATCATGTCCCGGTACCAGCGGTAGCTGTCCTTGGGCAGGCGTTCGAGGGTGTCGTAGTCGACCCGAACGATGCCGAAGCGCTTGTCGTAGCCGAAGGCCCACTCGAAGTTGTCCATCAGGGACCAGACGTAGTAGCCCTGCACCTCGACGCCCGCCTCGATGGCCGCGGCCAGCGCGTGCAGGTGGTCGCGCAGGTAGTCGACGCGGTCGGCGTCGTGCACCTGGCCGTCCGCCGCCACCTCGTCGTCCTCGGCCGAGCCGTTCTCGGTGATGACCAGCGGCGGCACCGTCGGGTAGCGCTCGGTGAGCTCCGTCAGCAGCCGGGTGAACGTCTCCGGCACCACCGGCCAGCCCATCGTGGTGTGCCGGACGTCGTCCCGCCAGGTCTCCTCCACCCGGATGTCGACCGCGGTGCGGGTCGCCGGCTCTGGGTCGCGCAGCGGCACGTCCCGCACCGTGATCGGCCGGTAGTAGTTGATGCCGAGGAAGTCCAGCGGGGCGCCGATGATCTCCAGGTCACCGTCCAGGCGCCAGGAGCCGTCCGCCAGCTCGCCCCAGGTCTCCGCCTCGTGCTCCGGGTAGCGGCCCGCGAACAGCGGGTCGAGCCAGACCGCGTTGTGCAGGGTCTCGGCGCGCCGCACCGCGCCCAGGTCGGCCTCCGAGTCACTCGCCGGAAGCAGCAGGTCGGGGTTGAGCACGATGCCGACCTCGTCGGCGCCGGCCGCGCGCAGCGCCCGCACCGCGAGTCCGTGCCCGACCAGCAGGTGGTGGGCGGCGGCCAGCGCCCCCCGGCCCTCGCGGGCACCCGGCGCGTGCCGGCCGATCGCGTAGCCGACGAACGCTGAGCAGAACGGCTCGTTGAGCGTCATCCAGCGCGTCACCCGGTCCCCGAGCCGGTCCACGACCAGCGCCGCGTACTCGGCGAACCGCTCCGCCGTCCCGCGCACCCGCCAGCCGCCCAGGTCCTCCAGGGCCTGCGGCAGGTCCCAGTGGTAGAGCGTGGCGGCGGGCGCTATCCCGGCGGCCAGCAGCTCGTCGACCAGCCGGTCGTAGAAGTCCAGCCCCTCCTGGTTGGCCTTGCCGGAACCGGTCGGCTGGATCCGCGGCCACGCCACCGAGAAGCGGTAGCTGTCCACGCCCAGGTCACGCAGCAGCGCCACGTCCTCCCGGTAACGGTGGTAGTGGTCGCAGGCCACGTCACCGGTGGCGCCGTTCGCGACCCGGCCGGGCTCCCGGCAGTACGTGTCCCAGATGGACGGGCCACGACCGCCCTCGTCGTAGCCGCCCTCGATCTGGTAGCTGGCGGTGGCCGCGCCGAAGTAGAAGCCGGGCGGGAACGTGGGGAACGACGAGGACTCGGAAGACGCGGACGTGGCGGGTCCGTTGGCAGTCATAAGCGATGGCGCCCTTGCTCTACTTGACGGAGCCGCCGGCGATCCCGGCGGCGATGTACTTCTGTGCGACGACCAGCAGTATCGCCGCGGGGATCGCGGACAGTACGGCGGTGGCCATCACCGCGCCCCAGTCGCTGACATGGGCGCCGATGAACTGATAGATGCCCAGCGTCACCGGGCGCACGTCGTCCGTGGTGTTCAACGTCAGCGCGAAGATGAAGTCCGCCCAGGCGAAGAGGAACGCGAACAACCCCGAGGTGATCAGCGCGTTACGGCTCATCGGCAGCACGATGCGGACGAAGGCGGTGAAGCGGTTGGCGCCGTCCACCATCGCGGCCTCCACCACCTCGGTCGGGATCGACACCATGAACGCGCGCAGCAGCACGATCGCGAACGGCAGGCCGAGCGAGGCGTCCGCCAGGATCAGGCCGAGGTAGGAGTTGACCAGGCCGAGCTCCGCGTAGGCGCTGTAGAGCGCGTTGGCCACCACGATGCCCGGCACCATCTGGGTGATCAGCGTGCCGAACACGATGCCGCGGCTGCCGCGCAGCCCGAACTGCGCGAGACCGTAGGCCGCCGGCGCCGCCAGCGCCAGGCAGACCGCCACCGCGCCGAGCGACACGATCAGGCTGGTCACCAGCGAACCGCCCTGACTGTCCAGCGCCGCCGAGAAGTTGTCGAAGCTGGGCGAGGACGGGATCAGGTCGGCCGAGGCGATGCTCGAGTGCGGCTGGAGCGAGGTGCTGAGCATCCAGTACACCGGGAACAGCATCACGGCCAGGATCAGCAGCGCGGCCGCCGTGTTCCAGGCGCGGCGCGCCCGCGCGCGGGCGGGAGTGCGATTCATCACCGGTCACTTCCCCTGCTGGTTGTCGCTGCGGTTGATCCGCAGGTAGAGCACCGCGAACACGGCGCTGATGAGGATGAGGACGTTGCCGACCACCGCGCCCTGGCCGAAGTCGAGCTGGAGGAACGACAGCTGGTAGGTGAGCGTGCCCAGCGTCTGGGTCGAGTCGGCCGGGCCGCCGCCGGTCAGCGCCAGGATCAGGTCGAGGATCTTGATCGTCGACATGAAGCCGAGCACCAGGACCACCGTCACCACCGGGCGCAGCATCGGCAGCGTGATCGAGCGGAACGTGCGCCACGGGCCGGCGCCGTCCAGCGACGCCGCCTCGTACAGCTCACGCGGGATCTCCTGCAGACCGCCGTAGAGGATCACCATGTTGAACGGGATGCCGATCCAGATGTTCACCAGGATCGCCGAGAGCAGCGCCACGCTCGGGCTGCTCAGCCACGGCACGCCGTCGCCCGACAGGCCGACGGTCTCCAGGAAGCTGTTCAGGATCCCGTGGTCCTCGTCCATGATCCGCCGCCAGACCACGGCCGAGACCACCATGGGCACCAGCCACGGCAGCAGCAGCACCGCCCGGATCACGCCGGAGAGGTGGAAGCGCCGCGAGAAGAACACCGCCAGGCCGAGACCGATGGTGAACTGGCCCACCAGGGAGCCCACGGTGAACAGGATCGTCTGCCACAGCGCGTCGCCGAACAGCTCGTTGTCGAAGACCTCGCGCCAGTTGTCCAGGCCGTTGAACGGCGACTCACCGGTGAAGTACGTCGTCGGCGTGAACTCCTGGAAGCTCATCAGCACGTTGCGGACCAGCGGGTACCCGAAGAACGCCAGCAGGTACACCAGCGCGGGGGCCACGAACAGCCACTGGTAGAGGCGGCGGCGCCCGGCGCCCGAGCGCCGTACGGGGGCGCGCTCCGGCGCCCGCTCCTCGGTGGGAAGGGACGTGATCGTCATGGCGTCCTCACTCTCCCGCCGCGGCCTGGCGCTGCGCGGCGTCCAGGGCCTGCTCGGGTGACGACCTGCCGGTCAGCACGGACTGGAAGGCGCCGGCCAGCGCGTCGCCGACCACCGGCCAGCGGGTGCCGACCTCGGCGGTCCGCGACCGTGCCGTGAGCACCAGGTCGGCGAACGGCGCCAGCTTCGGGTTCGCCTCGCGGTACGCCTGCGCGGCCTCGGCCCTGGTCGGCACGTTGTTCACGCGCTCGCCCCAGGCCAGCTGGTTCTCCTCCGAGTTGAGGCACTCCAGGACGCGGCCCGCGTTGCTGACGCGCTCCGGGGCGTCGTCGTTGCGCGGCACGGTCATCACGGTGCCGCCGATCGGGGGCACCGGGTCCCCACCGGCCTGTGGCACCGGGATGCTGGCGACCGCCCAGTCGACGTCCGTCTGGCCGTCGAGCACCGGCACCTGCCAGGGGCCGTTGATCATCATCGCGGCCCGGCCCGAGATGAACTGGTCGTTGACGTCCTGCTGGTTCCAGTTGACGACGGACCGCGAGGCCGAACCGGCGTCCACCAGGTCCTTCCACAGCTGGAGCGCCGGCACCCCGGCGCCGTCGTCCAGGTGTGCCTCGTCGCCGCCCGCCGACCAGAAGAACGGCAGGAACTGGTAGACGCCGTCGGCGTTGGGGCTGGCGCTGAACGCCATGCCGTAGGTGTCGCCCCGGGTGAGCGCGGCCGCGGTGGTCTCCAGCTCCTCCCAGGTGGTGGGCGGCTCCAGGCCGGCCTCGGCGAGCATGTCGACGTTGTAGATCAACGCCAGCGAGTTGACCGAGCGGGCCACCCCGTACTGGGTGCCGTCGAAGGAGCCGAGCGAGTTGGCGCTCTCCGAGAACACCGAGGTGTCGACGCCGGCCTCGCCGATCGGCAGCAGCCCGCCGGTCTCGGCGAACTGCGGCACCTGCGAGCCGTCCAGCTCCAGGATGTCGGGGAGGGAGTCGGACGAGGCCATCCGCAGCGCCTTCGACGCGACCTGGTCGGCCGGCACGCTGATCTGCTCGACACGCAGGCCGAGCGGCTCGGCGCACCGCTCGAAGAACTCCTGGTTGGCCTCGTGTTCCGCGGTGTCCGTCGCCGAGTTGAGCACGGTCACCGTGCCCGGGTCGGGTTCCGCGGCGCAGCCGGTGAGCCCGAACGCGACCATGGCACCCGCCAGGGTCAGCGCTGCGGCGGGCACCGGCGTGCGCCACGCTCTTGATCGTATGGAGCTCGATCGCATGGGCTTGGTGGTCTCCAATTCACGGCTCGGGGTGGATCAGCGGGAGGGGGACGGCTTGGCGACGACGGGTCCCGGGGCCATCCCGGGGGACATCAGCTCGTGGCGTGCGGGACCCGGCTCCGCTGCGGCGCCGATCGCCCGGACGGCGAGCTGGACGACGGCGGCCGCCATCCGGCTCACCGGAAGGTCGATGCGGGGAAGGGCGAAGAGCGCGTGCTCGTCGGGCAGGCTGCCCACCAGCACCACGGCCAGGTCCTCCGGCACCCGCAGGCCGAGCGCGGCGATCTCGTCGAGGATCAGGTGCAGCGGGATCAGGTGCTGGACCACCAGCGCGGTGGGCGCGGGGCGCGCGCCGAGCACCTCGCGCAGCCGGGATCGCAGCAGCTCCGGGTCGGCGGTCGAGGGGTGCACGCGGACGTCCGCCCCGGTCTCGGCGGCCGCGAGCCGGGCGCCGTCCAGGCCGTGCATGGCGTACCCGCGGCGGGCGGAGATCTCGTGCTCGGCCGAGGCCCAGAAGACGACATGTCGGTGGCCGGCGGCGACGCACTCCCGGACGGCGAGGGCGACGGCGGCCTCCCAGTCGAGGTCGACCCAGGGCACCTCGGCCTCGTCGCGCTCGTTGCCGTGGCCGAGGAGGGCGGTGGGGAAGCCGAACTCGCGCAGCGCGGCGATCCGGGGGTCGGCCTCGCGCACGGCCATCAGGACCGCGGCGTCGGCGAGACCGCTGCGGGCGATGCGGCGCAGCCCGTCGACGCCGTCCGGCTCGGTCATCATCAGCACGTCGTAGCCGTGGCCACGGGCCGCGTCGCTGATCTCGATGGCGAACCGGCCGTCCATCGCCCGGTACTTGCCCGGCTCCCGTGGCACGGCCAGCACCAGCACCTCGCTGCGGGCGCTGCGCAGCGTGCGCGCGCTGGCGCGCGGGTGGTAACCGAGCTCGGCGATCGCCTCGTGGACGGCCTTCGCCGTCTGCTCCGAGATCTTGCGGGAACCGCTGAGGACGTAACTCACGGTGCTCGGGGCAACCCCCGCGCGCTCCGCGACATCCTTGATCGTGGCCATTCCCGCTCCCTTGCGGCGATCTACGCTCCCTCGTCGAATCGATTCGTCGAATCGATTCGACCGTGTGGACGGGATGCTAAGCGGGCGTAAGCGACGCGGGCAAGAGCCCTGGCCCGGCAACTTTCCGTATGACTTCCGCTGCGGACTGTGGACGTCGCGGCCCGGCGGCTCCGGATCCGCCCGCCCGTGAGCGCGGCCCGGGAAGACCCGTGGCCGGCGCCGGCGCGCCCGTGGTACACCGATAGCCCTTCACCAGCCGTCCCGGAGGTCCCATGCGCCGCCTCGCCGTCTTCCTCGCCTCGTCCGACGGGAATGATCCCGCGTACGCCGACCTGGCCGCCGGGGTGGGCGCGGAGCTGGCGCGACGCGGGATCGGCGTCGTCTACGGCGGCGGCCGCAGGGGGCTGATGGGGGTGCTCGCGGACAGCGCGCTGGAGGCGGGCGGCGAGGTCATCGGTGTCATGCCACGCAGCATGGTCGAGCGGGAGTGGGCGCACGAGCAGGTGACGGAGCTGCTCCTGTGCGACTCGATGCACGAGCGCAAGGCGATCATGGCCCAGCACGCCGACGCCTTCGTCGCCCTCCCCGGCGGGCTCGGCACGCTGGAGGAGATCTTCGAGGTGTGGTCGTGGCGCCAACTGGGCTTCCACACCAAGCCCGTCGGCCTCCTCGACGCCGGGGGTTTCTGGACGCCGCTGCTCGACGCGCTGCGCGGCGTCGCCGACTCCGGCTTCCTCCCCACGGCCACCCTGGACGACCTCGCCGTCGCGCCCGAACTGCCGGGCTTGCTTGACGCGTTGGACCAGCGACTGCGCCGCGCCCTCCAGCCGGCACGCGCCGGCCGACCGGCCCCCGACGGCGGCGGGACGGTGTGAGAACACGCCAGCGCGTTCGCGCTCCCGGTTCTCCACTCAGCTTTCCCCGGCGGGGCGTGACGGTCGGCTGTCGCCGCCGAACAATGGATGGCGATCGCCGTGGACGGCCCTGCTACGTTTGACCGATGGCATCGGTAAGACAGTTCCAGGTCACCTTCGACTGTGCGGAGCCTGAGCGCGTCGCTCGTTTCTGGTGCGAGGTGCTGGGGTACGTCGCGCCGCCGCCACCGGAGGGGTTCGCCACGTGGGACGATGTCAACCGCTCGCTGCCGCCTGGGGATCAGGGGGCGTGGTTCGCGTGCGTCGACCCCTCGGGCGTGGGGCCGCGACTGTTCTTCCAGCGTGTTCCCGAGGGCAAGGTCGTCAAGAACCGGGTGCATCTCGACGTCCGGGTCGGCACCGGACTCGTGGGTGAGGAGCGGCTGGCCGCGCTCGAGGCCGAATGCGCACGACTGGTCGCGCTCGGCGCGGTGCGGGTGCGACTGCTGCCTGCCGATGAGGACAACGAGTCGTGCATGGTGATGCAGGACATCGAGGGCAACGAGTTCTGTCTCGACTGAGCGTTCTCCAGTTCGCGAGGTGGAGGCCGTCCCCTGCGGCCTCGCCGCAGGTCATTCGGTGCGATGACGGTGTCGAGATCCTCCCGGACGGCTCCGTTCGGCGGCTGAGCCCCGGCGAGTTCGGCGGCGACCCTCACGTGCTCGCGGGCCCGCACCGGACGCGGGTGCCATCGTGACGCCTCACCGTCGCCGGACGCGCGTCAGCTTGCCGGTTCCGGCGCCGAGGTCGAGCACATGCGGGCCGGGCGCAGGCTTCAGCGCCCAGCGCACCACCGCCCGGGCATGGTCCGGGCGGTGCTCGGTGTGTGCGACAGCTGCCGCCGCGCACGAATAGAAGGCGTGACTCCGTCTGGGTGCCCGCACGCCTGGGCGCACTTGCTGGCTGGCTGGCCGCTTGGCGGTCCGAGCGGTGATCTTGTGAGTGGGGGCGCCGCTGATATGGCGCGGCCACCATTGACCATCTCGACGAGACCGGCCGCGCCGTCGGCGGCGTCCGTCCCTCTCTGCCTACTTGAGTCCACCGAGACGAAGGGCGTCCTCGATCTCGCTGAGCTTCGCGGACGGCAGGACGCCCGCCTGCCCGATCAGGTCTTCCCTGGCCAGGGTGACCAGCCAGGTGCAAGGGATGAGGCCGGGACGTGGAAGTGCGACTCTCAGGACGCCTTCGAGAGGCAGTCCTTCGGGGGCACCTACCGCCACCTCAACGGCCACGCCGCTGAGATCGGTGCCCGCGGGGGCGACGACCTGCATCGCCAGGAAACCGGACGCCTCTTCTCCCGACAGCAGTACGACTGCCCGCCGCTCGTTGAAATCCGCCCACCAGACTTCGCCACGTCGCATATGTCCTCCCGATACGGGACGGCGCGCCTGCGTCGCCCCTTCGACCGCCGCCTACTCCAGGCGCAGATCGTCATGTTGGCTGGTCAGGGCCGGTGAGAAGACGGCTGCGGCGACCGGTGATCACCGTGAGCTGTGTGGCCAAACGAAGATCATGCGGTGGCGCGGCTCACAGCGTAGACCCTGCCCGGTAGCCGGAGGCGTTCGAGGGTCTGACGGGCCGGATGGCGGCGAGGTTCGCGTGGGTCGAACCACGCCTTCGGGCGCGGGACTTCGTGCGCGGGCTGCTGGCGGACCTGCCGCGGAAGAACTGCTGGACAATCGCCGAGTGGGCCGGGGAGGCGAGTCCTGATGGCATGCGGCACCTGCTGGGCCGGCCCAAGTGGGATGCCGATGCGGTACGCGATGACGTACGGGACGGCGTCCACCACGCCATGCTCCGCATCGCCTGCCTACAGGCCACATCACGCGATCACGCGTGGGCCGCACCAGAAGACCATTCGCGGGATCACCCTTAGTCCACCCGGTCACCCACCGACACTGCCGGCGGTCGGCCGCTCCGCTTCGGCGAGGTGAACTGAGCGGGGGATAACCAGGCAGCGATACCCGCCGCGCGGGCGGTCAGCCGGTCCAGTGGCCGCCCAGCCGGGGCGCCAGCCAGCCCGGTGCGCGGTCCCGGAACGCGGGTGGCGGGAGCGCGCCCGCGCCGGACGGGACCGCGCCGAGGAGCGGCGCCTCCGCGACGCGCGGCAGGTCGGCGACGTTGCAGCGGGCCGCCAGGTCGGGCCGGTCGGGCCAGCTGCCGATGACCAGGCCCGGGCAGGCGAGTCGCCTGGCACGCAGCGCCTCGACGGTCAGGGCCGTGGTGTTGAGCGTGCCGAGCCCGGCCGTCGTCACCACCAGGACCGGCGCGTCGAGGCGGCGGGCCGCGTCGGCGAGCGTGCTGCCTGACTCGTCGAACCAGACGAGCAGCCCGCCGGCGCCCTCCACCAGCACCAGGTCGTGGTCCTCGGCCAGGGCCTCGGCCGCCTTGGCGATCTCCGCCGGGCCGACCGGCGGCAGCCCGGCCCGCCTGGCGGCCGTCGCCGGCGCCAACGGATCGGGAAAGCGGACGAGTTCGCGGCCGGTGACCGGTCCGGCGAGCCGGATCACCTCGGCCACGTCGCCCGGTTGACCGGCCGTCAGGCCGGTCTGGGCCGGCTTCAGCACCGCGACCGAGCGGCCACCGGCCCGTGCCGTGGCCGCGACCGCCGCCGTGACCACCGTCTTGCCGATCTCCGTGCCGGTGCCGCTGACGAAGAGGAAGGGGCCGTCCATCTCAGCCGGCCTCGGCCGCCGCGCACGCGGCCCCGCAGATCAGCGCGAGGTCCGCGTCGTCCGTCACGTACGGCGGCATGGTGTAGACGAGGTCGCCGAACGGCCGCAGCCACACGCCCCGCGAGACCGCGGCCGCCGTCGCCGCGGCCAGGTCGACCTGGTGGTCGAGCTGGATCACGCCGATGGCACCGAGCACCCGGACGTCCCGTACCCCGGGGAGTCCGGCGGCCGGCGTGAGCCCTTCCCGCAGCCCGGTCTCGATCCGCTTCACCTCGGCCGCCCAGTCGCCCGCCAGCAGCAGGTCGACCGAGGCGCCCGCCACCGCCGCGGCCAGGGGGTTGGCCATGAACGTCGGCCCGTGCGCCAGCACCGGCACCTCGCCGCGTGAGATGCCCTCGGCCACCCGGGGCGTGCAGAGCGTGGCGGCCATCGACAGGTAGCCGCCGGTCAACGCCTTGCCCACGCACATCACATCGGGGGCCACGCCCGCGTGGTCGGCGGCGAACAGTACCCCGCCGGTGCGGCCGAAGCCGGTCGCGATCTCGTCGAACACCAACAGCACGTCGTGCTCGTCGCACGCCTCGCGCAGCACCCGCAGATAGTCGGGGGAGTGGAACCGCATGCCGCCGGCGTTCTGCACCACGGGCTCCACGATCACCCCCGCCAACTCCCCGGCGTGGGCGGCGATCAGCTCGCGCAGCGACGCCACGTAGCCGGGTTCCGGCGCCGCGTCGAAGCCGGCCGGCGGGGCCCCCGCGAAGATCTGCCGGGGCAGCGCGCCCGACCACAGCCGGTGCATGCCGCCGTCCGGGTCGCACACCGACATGGGATGCCAGGTGTCGCCGTGGTAGCCGCCGCGCCAGGTCAACAGCCGCCGCTTCGCGGGGCGGCCGAGGGAGCGCCAGTACTGGAGGCACATCTTGATCGCCACCTCGACCGAGACGGAGCCCGAGTCGGCGAGGAAGACGTGCCGCAGCGGCTCGGGGGTGATCCCGACCAGACGGGTGGCGAGCCGCACCGCGGGCTCGTGGGTGAGGCCACCGAACATGACGTGGCTCATCCGGTCCAGCTGGTCCCGCGCGGCCGCGTTGAGCACCGGGTGGTTGTAGCCGTGCAGCGCCGACCACCAGGACGCCATGCCGTCGACCAACTCGCGCTGCCCGAACGCCGGTTCCGCCAGCCGCAGCCGCACCCCGGCGGCCGACTCGACCACCAGGGGCGCGGTCGTGCCCGGCATCGGGCCGTACGGGTGCCAGACGTGCCGGCGGTCGAGGTCCAGCAACTCCCCTGGCGCCAACGGCCTTTCGTCAGGCATTCGGCGCCACCTCGGTGCCGGCCCCGCGCCGCCGCACCGCGACGAGGTCGGCCCGGTGCGGCGGCAGCGTCCGGTCGTCGGCGCCCTCCACCTCGAAGCCGGCGTCCGCGATCATCTCCAGGTCGGCCTTGCCCGCCTGGCCCTCGCTGGTCAGGTAGTCGCCGAGGAAGACGGAGTTGGCCAGGTGCAGCGCGAGCGGCTGCAACGACCGCAGGTGGACCTCCCGGCCGCCGGCGATCCGCACCTCCACGTCCGGGCAGACGAAGCGCACCATCGCGAGGATCCGCAGGCAGCGCTGCGGGGTGAGGTCCCACCGCTTCGCGAGCGGCGTGCCCTCGAACGGGATCAGGAAGTTGACCGGCACCGAGTCGGCGTCGAGCTCGCGGAGCCTGAAGACCACGTCGACCAGGTCCTCGTCGCGCTCGCCCATGCCGGCGATCAGCCCCGAACAGGAGGAGAGGCCGGCGGACCTGGCGCGCCGGACGGTGTCCACCCGGTCGTCGAAGCCGTGCGTGGTGCAGATGTCGCCGTAGGTCGCCTCGGCGGTGTTCAGGTTGTGGTTGTAGGCGTCGACCCCGGCCTCCCGCAGCCGCTCGGCCTGGCCGTCCGAGAGCAGCCCGAGGCAGGCGCACACCTCGACATCGGCGTGCCGCTCGCGGATGGCGGCGACCGTCTCCGAGACCCGCCGCACGTCGCCGTCCGTCGGCCCGCGCCCGCTGGCCACCAGGCAGACCCGCTTGGCGCCGCCGGCCACCCCGGCGCTGGCCGCGTCGGCCGCCTGGTCCGGCTTCAACCAGCTGTACCTGAGGATCCCGGCGGTCGAGCCGAGCCGCTGCGAGCAGTACGAGCAGTCCTCCGGGCAGAGGCCGGACTTGAGGTTCACCAGGTAGTTGAGCTTGACGCGCCGCCCGAACCACCGGCGGCGCACCCTGCCGGCGGCCGCGACGACGTCGAGCAGCTCGTCGTCGGAGGTGGCGAGCACCGCCAACGCCTCTTCGCGGGTGGGCAGTTCACGGCTGAGCCCCTTGGCCACCAGGGTGTTGAGCAGCTCCATGAGGTCGATCCTGGCGCAGCCGGCACCCTCACGGCAAAGGAGGAAGTCCATAAAGCGACAGGGGCGATAGTGTCCACTGCCGCCTGTTTCCCCAGGACGGCGCGGACTAGGTTTATGAGCATCCAACAATCTCCGGAGGGGCTGCCGCATGCGTGACGACGCGTCAGGACGGGTCTTCGACTGGCTCGACGCCGTCGCCGAGCAGCGCAGGTGTGCCGGGCTCACGCGTCGACTGCGGCCGCGCTCCGCCCACTCCACCGTCCTGGATCTGGCCGGGAACGACTACCTCGGGCTCGCCCGCCACCCCGAGGTGGTCGAGGCCGCCGCCACGGCCGCGCGGCGCTGGGGTGCCGGCGCCACCGGCTCACGGCTCGTCACCGGAACCACCGAGTTGCACGCCCGACTCGAGGCCGAACTCGCGGAGTTCTGCGGCTTCGAGGCCGCGCTGGTGTTCTCCTCCGGCTACGCCGCCAACCTGGCCGCGCTCGCCGCGCTCGCCGGCCGGGACACGCTGGTCGTCTCCGACGCCGGCAACCACGCCTCGTTGATCGACGGCTGCCGGCTCTCCCGCGCCGAGGTCGCGGTGGTACCGCACGCCGACCCGGCGGCGTTCCGCAAGGCGCTCGGCGAGCGGGGCGCTCGGCGCGCGGTGGCCGTCTCCGACGCCGTGTTCTCGGTCGACGGCGACCTCGCCCCGCTCGGCGGGCTGGCCGAGGCGTGCCGCGCGGCCGGAGCCGCGCTCGTGGTGGACGACGCGCACGGACTCGGCGTGCTGGGGGACGGCGGCCGGGGCGCGGTGGCGGCCGCCGGCCTGGCCGGCGCGCCCGACGTGGTGGCCACCGTGACGCTCTCCAAGGCGCTCGGCAGCCAGGGCGGCGCCGTCCTCGGCCCGGAACGGGTGATCGCACACCTCGTCAACGCCGCCCGCACCTTCGTCTTCGACACCGGGCTCGCCCCGGCCGCCGCCGGCGCCGCGCTGGCCGCGCTGCGCCTGCTGCGCCGCGAGCCGGTCCTGGCGACCCAGGCCCTGGCGGCCGCCAGGCGCCTCTACCAGGGCCTGGCGGCCGCAGGGCTCCCGGTCTCGCCACCCGACGCGGCCGTGGTCGCGGTCCGCGCCGCCTCGCCGCAGGCCGCGGTGCGTTGGGCCGCGGAGTGCCGCACCGCCGGGCTCGCAGTCGGCTGCTTCCGCCCCCCTTCGGTGCCGGACGGCGTCTCCCGGCTGCGCCTCACCGCCCGCGCCGACCTCACCGACACCGACCTGGCCAGGGCACTGTCCGTGGTCACCGGCACGGCCTCCGCCTCGGCCTCCGGCGACGGTTGACCGGCGGCGCGACCTCGCTGCTGGCGCGGGTCGGACCGGCCGCGCGGCCAAGCCGCTGGCGCTGGTCGACCGGCGGTGCGGCCCTGCCGCCGGCAACGGTTGACGAGCGGTGCGGCCCTGCCGCTGGCGGCGGTTGACGGGCGGGCGGTGGGCGATGGCTGACGGGCGGTCACGGCGTGGCCCGGCTGCGCCGGCGACAGCTGACCAACGTGCCCGGCATGGACGCCGCCGGTGGCTGACTCCCGAGCGTTGACGGATGACGCCCGGCCCGCGGAGGCGGCCACTGGGCTGCCTGGTCGGTGGCTCCGTCACCCGGTCAACCGGCCTGGTCTGCCGGCCCCGTCAGCCCGGCCGGCAGGCCGTCCGCAGGGCGCCGTCGCCCGGCCTGCGGACGAGGCGGCCGGGCCGCTTGTCTGGCGGGCTCCCGACGCCTGGCCAGCCGGACCCGGCTTTGCCGGCCGGTCAGCCCGGCCGGCAGGCCGCCCGCAGGGCGCCGTCGCCCGGCCCGCGGACGAGGCCGCCGGGCCGCCAAGCCCGCAGGCTCCTGCCACCCGGCCTGACGACACCCGGCCAGCCAGACCCGGCCGGCATGCCGCCGGCAGGCCACCGTCACCCCGCCAACCCGGCCGCCAACCGGCTGTCCGGCCCGGTCAAGCCCGGCCGGGAGGCCGCCGTCACCTGGCCAGCAGCTCCCGCAGCGCCGCGGCCACCTCGTCCGGTGCCTCCTCGGCCATGAAGTGGCCGCAGTCGACGGTGGCGTGCCGGAGCTTCGGCGCCCATGCCCCCCACAGCGCGGTCGCGTCGTAGCCGAGCGCCGCGCCCCAGTCCTGCTGCAGCACGGTGACCGGCATCCGCAGCCGGTTGCCGGCCGCGCGGTCGGCCCGGTCGTGCGTCACGTCCACGCCGGCCGAGGCGCGGTAGTCCGCGACGATCGAGTCCACCGCTCCACGGCAGGCCGCCAGGTAGACGTCCCTGACGTCCGACGGGATCGCCGCCGGGTCCCTGCCCCACAGGTCGAGGAAGTGCCCGAAGAACGCGTCCGCGCTGGCGGAGATCATCCGCTCGGGCAGCCCCGGCGGCTGGGCCATCAGATACAGGTGGAAGCCCACGGCGGCCGCGGTGCCGCTCATCACCTCCCACATGTCCAGGGTGGGCAGCACGTCGAGACAGGCCAGGTGGGTGACCGCGTCCGGATGGTCGAGGCCGGCGCGGAACGCCACCAGCGCGCCCCGGTCGTGCCCCGCGAGCGCGAAGCGCTCGTGGCCGAGCGCCCTGGCCAGCGCGACGACGTCGGCCGCCATGGTCCGCTTGGCGTAGCCGCCGGCGGCGGACTCGGCCGGCTTGTCGCTGGCGCCGTAGCCGCGCAGGTCGGGACAGATCACCGTGTGGTCCGCCGCCAGGTCGGCGGCCACGTGCCGCCACATCAGGTGCGTCTGCGGAAAACCGTGCAGCAGCACGATCGGCGTGCCGGAGCCGCCGACGGCGACGTTGAGCGACACCCCTTCGGCGACGGCGACCCGCCGGTACGCGAAGCCGGGGATGACAGGCGACATGGTGCGTTCCTTCCTTCGTGCGGTACCTCGCTGCCACCACACTCCCGGACGCGGATGAGCAACCGATGAGCACGCCGCACCGCCGCAGTACCGTGACCGGGTACGAACGCCGGAGAGGAAGGCCGAGGGTGCGGGTCGAGTTCGGGGTGCTGGGGCCGGTCACCGGCTGGGACGCCGCCGGCCGCCCGCTCGCCCTGCGCGGGCCGCGGCACCGCGCCGTGCTGGCCAGGCTGATCGTCGCGCGCCGCCGCGTCGTGCCCGTCGACCGCCTCGTCGACGACCTGTGGACCGTGCCACCCGCCGACCCGGTCGGGGCCCTGCGCACCTTCGTCGCGGCGCTGCGCCGCGAACTCGAACCCGACCGCAGACCCCGCACCCCCGCCGCGCTGCTGGTCACCGAGGGGCCCGGGTACGCGCTGCGCGCCGAACCCGACGCGGTCGACGCCTGGCGGTTCGAGGCGGAGCTCGGCGCCGCCGGGGAGCTGCCACCGGACCGCGCGGCGCCCCGGCTCGCGGAGGCCCTCGGCCGCTGGCGCGGCCCGGCCTACGCCGAGTTCCCCGACGCGCACTGGGCACGGGCCGAGCGGACCCGGCTCACCGAGCTCCGGCTGCGCGCCGTCGAGCGCCTCGCCGAGGCCCGGCTCGCCCTCGGCCGGGCCGCGGACGTCGTGCCCGACCTCGACGCGCACGTCACCGAGCACCCCTGGCGCGAGGAGGCGTGGCGGCTGCTGGCCCTCGCCCTCTACCGGGCCGGCCGGCAGGGCGACGCGCTCGCGGTGCTGCGCCGCGCCCGCGCCCTGCTCGCCGACCGGCTCGGCATCGACCCGGGGCCACGACTGCGCCGCCTGGAGACCGACATCCTCCGCCACGCCCCCCACCTCGCCCCGGACCCCGGCGGAGCGGAGCGGGTCTGGGCCGAGGCGGCCGCCGCCTACGACCGGGCCGTGCCCACCGGCGCCAAGGCCCGCCTGGCGTCCACCGTCGGCCTGCTGCGCGACCTCGCCGTCACCGGTGGCGGCGGCCTCACGGCCGCCCGCCGACACCGGGTGGCCGCGGTCGCGGCGGCCGAGGAGCTCGGCGATCCCGAACTGACCGCCCGGGTGGTCGGCGCCTACGACGTGCCGGCCATCTGGACCCGCGTCGACGACCCGGAGCAGACCGCCCGCGTGGTGGCCGCCGCCCGACGCACCCTGGCCGCGCTCCCCGCCGAGGGACACGAGGCCGCCAGGGCCCGGCTGCTCGCCACGATCGCCGTCGAGTCACGCGGCAGCCGCGACCCCGGCGGACCCGAGGCCGCCCGGCAGGCCGAGGAGCTCGCGCGCCGCCTCGACGACCCGGCGCTGCTCGCCTTCGCCCTCAACGGCGTCTTCATGCAGAGCTGCGAAAGGACCGGGCTCGCGCCGCGCCGCGACGCCGTCGGCGCCGAACTCGTCGCCCTCGCCGACCGACACGGCCTGACCACCTACCAGGTGCTCGGCCACCTCATCCGCCTCCAGGCCCACTGCGCGGCCGCCGACCTCACCGGCGCCGACCGGCACGCGGCCGCGGCCGACCGCCTCGCCGAGCGGCACGAGCTCCCGCTGGTCGGCGTGTTCACCCGCTGGTACGCCGCGCTGCGCCGCGCCGCGACCGGCGCCCCGCTCGCCGAAGCCGAGGCGGCGTACCGGGACGCGGCCGCGGCACTCGAAGGCGCCGGCATGCCCGGGCTCGAACACGGACTGCTGCCGCTCGCCCTGCTCTGCCTGCGGATCGGCCGCGGGCTCCCACCGGACGGCGACGAGCACACCGACTTCGGCCCCTACGCGCCATGGACCCGCCCCCTCGTGCTGCTGGCCGCCGACCGCCGCACCGCCGCCGCCGACGCGCTGCTCCGTGCCCCTGAACCGCCGCCCGACCTGCTGGCCGAGGCCCTGTGGTGCCTGCTCGCCCGCGCCGCCATCGCCCTCGACGACCGCCCCCTCATGCGCCGCGCCCACCACCACCTGCTCCCCGCCAGCGCCGAACTCGCCGGCGCCGCCAGCGGGCTCCTCACCCTCGGCCCGGTCGCCACCCACCTGGCCGCCCTGGAGGCCGCCCTGAACGGCCCGACCTGACCCGAGCCCCGCCGGATCTCCTCGCCGGGCCGCCAGAAAGTAACCGGTATCTGTCCCGGGCATTGACGTCCGCCGATCCGGCGCCTAACGTGCCGGTGCATCAAGGTGCGGGCTTGAATCGATCGTTCAGCGGGCCGCCTCTCAGCCGGGTTGGGCGGGGTGGCCGCGTGGGGAAGCAGCAGAAACCGTTTTCGAGAGGTGCGGAACAGTCAGTGAATAGAAAACGATTTCTGGTAACCGGTTACTCGACGAGGACCGGCCCCGCGCAGCATCAGGGAAGACTCGAAGGAGAGCGGTACATGAGCAGCGCGAAGAGGCGTTGGGTGCTCGGCGGAGCGGCGTTCGGCCTGGTGGCCACGCTCGCCGCCTGCGGTGGCGGGGAGGGGGGCGGCGGCTCCGGCGCGGGCGCCGGCGGGCCCGTCACGTTGCGGTTGTGGAGCGACAAGGGCGGGGCCGACGTCGCGGTCCGCGCGTTCAACGAGGCGCACGAGGACGTCCAGATCGAGCTGGTCAACGTGCCGGCCGCCGAGATGTCGAACTCGCTCAACAACGCGCACGCCGCCGGCGACCCGGCCGGCGCCCCCTGTCTGGCGCAGAGCGACAACCGTCAGGGCGGCATGCTGCTCGCCCAGGGCGTGATCGCCGACATCGGCGAGTACCTGGAGCCGAGCGCCGGCGAGTTCGCCGACGGCGCGATCGAGGCGCTGTCCATCGCCGACGTGGTCTACGGCGTGCCCAACCAACGGCAGCCGGTCTTCACCATGTTCCACGCGCCGACCTTCGAGGAGCGCGGCCTCGACTACCCGACCTCCTGGGAGGAGGCCGTCGAGGTCGGCGAGGCGCTGCGCGAGGACGGCGTCCACATCTTCAACCTGGCCGGCGAGGACCCGTCGACCTGGATGAACATGGCCTGGCAGGCCGGCGCCCGCTGGTACTCGATCGAGGGCGACGCCTGGCGGATCGACTTCACCGACGAGGCGTCCCGCACCGCCTCCGGGATCATGCAGCGACTGCTCGACGAGGACCTGGTGGAGCGGATCTCGTACGCCGAGTACCCGGCCATGATGCAGGAGTACGACGCCGGCCGGATCGCCATGCGGCAGCTGTCCACCTGGCAGCTCAGCGGCCACCAGAACAACGCGGACGAGACGCTCGGCGAGTGGGAGCCCGCGCCCAACCTGACCCTGGGCGGCCAGGAGGCGCCGCTCTCGGCCGCCGACACCTCGGGCCTGTTCGTGCCCGCCCTGTGCGAGGAGAAGGAGGCCGCGGTCGAGGCCGCCGTCTGGCTGGCCACCCAGGCCGAGCCGGTCACGGCCATGGCCGACCCGGCCGAGGGCGCCGGCTGGTACCCGGCCGTGGCCGACCCCGAGCCGTACCTCGACGCGCTGGTGCCGCGGGAGCTGTTCGGCGAGTACGCGGACGAGACGGTGCCCGTCATCCAGGAGTCGTCGGAGTACGCCGACGGCTGGATCTACGGCCCCAACTCCCGGGCGATGTACGAGGAGCTGGCCGACCAGTGGGGCAAGGCGATGAACGGCGAGATCACCGTCGAGTCGATCCTCACGCACATGCAGGAGTGGACCGTGAACGACCTCAGGCAGCAGGGCGTGAACGTCGTCGAGTGAGTCGCAGAGCCGAAACCCGTCACACCCAACGTTAGGCACATCCCAGATGTCGATCACCGCCACCACGGCGGAGCCGAAAGGGGCCGCGGACGCGCGTCGCGGCCCCCGCCGGACGTCCCGCTGGCACACGCTCCGCGCGGTCAAGGGCGCGGCGTTCGCCGCCCCCTTCTTCGTCGGATTCCTCTTCGTCTTCGTGATCCCGGTCGGCTACGCGGTCTACGAGAGCCTGTTCAGCGAGCGCAGCTCGGGCCTCGGGATCGGCGGCCAGGAGCGGGTCTTCGTCGGCCTCGACAACTTCTCGCGGGCGATCGAGGACGGCGCCTTCTGGGCCTCGGTCGGCCGCGTGCTGGTCTTCGCCTGCGTCCAGATCCCGCTGATGCTCGCGCTGGCCCTCGCCATGGCGCTGCTGCTCGACCAGATCGCCACCAGGACGGCGCACCGCTTCCGGCTCGCCTTCCTCGTGCCGTACATGATCCCGGGCGTGGTGGCCGCGCTGATGTGGATGTACCTGTACAGCCCCCGGCTCGGCCCGCTCACCGACGCCCTCGGCCTGCTGGGCGTCGACGCCGACTTCTACGCCTCCGAGATGCTCTGGGTCTCCATGGGCAATCTGCTGACCTGGCACGGCGTCGGCTACAACATGCTGATCATCTACGGCGCGCTGCGCGCCGTGCCGCGCGAGGTGTTCGACGCCGCGCGCGTGGACGGCGCGGGCGAGCTGCGGATCGCCTGGTCGATCAAGGTCCCGTTCGTGCGCGGCGCCCTGGTGCTCACCGGCATGCTCGCCATCATCGGGATGCTGCAGATCTTCAACGAGCCGCTGCTCTTCCGGCAGGTGGCGCCCGAGACCGTCACCAAGAGCTACACGCCGATCATGCTCATCTACTACCAGGCGTTCGACAGCAACGACTACGGCTACGCGGCCGCGCTCTCGGTGATCCTGGCACTCGTCGTGGGTGCGATCTCCTTCCTCTTCTACAAGTTCACGAACAGGCCCTCGTCATGACCGCGACCGGACAGACCCAGCTGACCGCGCCCGCCCCCACCCCGCCGGCCGACTCCCGCCGGACACGCCCCGCCAGGACCCGCCGCGGGCGGGCCGATCCCGGCGACGAACTCCCCGTGGGCACCCGGCAGTCCAGGCTCTCCCGGCTCCTGGTGCTGGTCGGCCTCGGCGCCCTCGTGCTCTACTCCGTCGCCCCGGTGTGGTGGCTGGTGGTGTCCGCCACCAAGGACCAGCGCGACCTGCTCTACACCAACGGCCTGTGGTTCGGCGACTTCAACCTCTTCCGGAACATCGAGCAGGTCTTCACCTACAACGACGGGATCTACCTGCGCTGGCTGCTCAACTCGCTGATGTACGCGAGCGTCGGCGGCCTGGTGAGCACCCTGGTCGCGCTGGCCGCGGGCTACTCGCTCTCCCGCTTCCAGTTCCCCGGGCGCGGCCTGCTGCTCGGCGCGGTGATCGGCTCCTTCCTGATCCCGTACGCGATGCTGACCATGCCGCTCTACCTGCTGTTCTCCCGGATCGGCCTGGTCGACACCGTGTGGGCGGTGCTGATCCCGTCCTTCATCAGTCCGTTCGCCGTCTACCTGGCCAAGGTCTACACCGACGGCGCGGTGCCCGAGGAGATCATCGAGGCGGCCCGCATCGACGGCGCCGGGGAGCTGCGGATCTTCTTCCAGATCGTGGTCCGGCTGATGTCGACCGGCGGGGCGACCGTCTTCCTGCTCTCCTTCGTGCAGGTCTGGAACCAGTTCTTCCTGCCCCTCACCATGCTGCGCGGCGAGGAGAAGTGGAGCCTCAACCTCGGCCTGTACTTCTGGAACAGCAAGCGGGACGAGGCCGGCGTCGACCTCACCGCGCTGGTGCTCACCGGGGCCCTGCTCTCCGTGATCCCCCTGGTGGTCTTCATGGTCTCGATGCAGCGCTACTGGCGCACCGGCGTCACCCTCGGCGCCCTCAAGTGACCGCCGGCTCAGGCCGGGACCGGCGCCGGCGGGGGAGCGGTGGAGCCGCGGACCACCACGTGGGTGCTCAGCCGCACCCGGTCCTCGGCCCCGCCGATCCCCTCACGACGGTCGAGCACCAGGCGGGCCGCGGTGCGCCCGAGCTCCTGGTACGGCACGTGCACGGTGGTCAGCCGCGGGGTCAGCTCGCTGGCCATCGGGATGTCGTCGTAGCCGACCAGGGACACGTCCTCAGGAACGCGGCGGCCCGCCTCGCGCAGCGCCTCAAGCGCGCCGAGGGCCACCATGTCGGTGGCCGCGAACACGGCTGTGAACGCGACCCGTTCGCGCAGCGCCTCGCGCACCGCGCGCAGCCCGGCGTCCCGTTGGAAGACGGCCTCGCGCTCCAGCGCCGGGACGGCCGGCACCTGGTAGTCGGCCAGCGCCCTGCGGTAGCCGACGAGCCGGCCGTCCGCCGTCGACTGGCCCTCCTGCGCCCCGACGAAGAGGATCCCGCGGTGCCCGAGCGACAGCAGGTGCGCGGTGGCGCCGTACGCGCCGCCCTCGTTGTCGTACTCGACGACGGTGGCCGGCAGGTCCTCGCCGAGCGGCGGCCGGCCGCAGAGCACGAGACGCGACCCGACGCTGTCCAGCGAGCGCGCGAACCGGCTCATGCGTTCCCGGTACTCGGCCGTGTACTGGATGCCGCCGACCAGGATGACGGCGGCCGCGTGCTGCTCCCGCATCAGGTTGACGACCGCCAACTCCCGCTGCCGGTCGCCCTGCGTGGTGCACACCAGGCACAACCGCCCGCGCCGCGCGGCCTCCTGCTCCACGCCGGCGCCGATCTGCGCGAAGGCGCTCCAGGTGATGTCGTCGAGCACCAGGGCGAGCGTCTCGACCCCGGTGCCCGCCAGGGCCTTGGCGTGCGCGTTGGCGACGTAGTCGAGCTGCCGCACGGCGCGCAGTACCTTGGCCCGCGTCGCGTGCGTCACCGGGTAGTTGTCGGCGAGCACCCGGGAGACGGTCGCGACCGAGACGCCGGCCTGCCGCGCCACGTCCCGGATGGTGCTGCGCCGCCCCTGAGTGCCGGAAACCGGCTTCTGCGGTCCAGTCGTTGCCACGGGCCAACGTTACCTTGATTCGGCTTATTTCAGCCGCTTACGATCCACACAGAGTGAGAAAACGGTTTCTTTTGCTCAGCCTCGTACTCAGCCCAATCAACGGAGGATTCGTGGAGCACCCACAGCCCAGGGCCGCCCTCGCCATGGCCGCCGACCTGCCGGGGCGCCTGTTCAGTCCCACGCAGTGGGACCGGCTGCGGAAGCTGGCCGAGCTGCGGGAGCCCACGGTGCTCACCGAGTTCCACTCGCCGGCGGCCCGCGAGGTGCTGGCCGAGACCGAGGTGCTCATCACCGGCTGGGGCAGCCCGGTGCTCGACGAGGCGGCGCTGGACGCCGCGCCCCGGCTGCGCGCCGTGCTGCACGCGGCCGGCTCGGTGAAGAGCCACGTGTCGCCGGGGTGTTGGCGGCGCGGCATCCCGGTCACCACGGCCGCGGGCGCCAACGCGGAGCCGGTGGCCGAGTACACCCTGGCCATGATCCTGCTGGCGCTCAAGCGGGTGCGGGCGGCCACCGCCCGCTACCGGGAGCGGCGCGCCTACGTCGACGTGCTGCGCGAGTTCCCGGGGGTCGGCAACCACGGCCGGCGGGTCGGCCTGGTCGGCGCCTCCCGGATCGGCCGCCGGGTGGTGGAGCTGCTGCGCCCGTTCTCGTTCGACGTGGCGCTCGCCGACCCCTACCTGACCGAGGCGGAGGGCCGTGAGCTCGGGGTGCGGCTGCTGCCGCTCGACGAGTTGCTGGCCCGGTGCGAGCTGGTCAGCCTGCACGCCCCGGCCATCCCCGAGACCCGCGAGATGATCGACCGGCGCCGGCTGGCGCTGCTGCCCGACGGCGCGGTGCTGGTCAACACCGCCCGCGGCTCGCTGGTCGAACAGGACGCGCTGGTCGCCGAGTTGGTCTCCGGCCGGATCGAGGCCGTGCTCGACGTCACCGAGCCGGAGGTGCTGCCGCCCGACTCGCCGCTCTACACGCTGGAGAACGTCTGGCTCACCCCGCACCTCGCGGGCGCCCAGGGCGGCGAGCTGTACCGGCTCGCCGACGTGGTGCTGGACGAACTGGCCCGGCTCAACTCCGGGTTGCCGCTGGTCAACGTGGTGCGGGAGACCGATCTGGCCCGGATGGCGTGAGCGCGTCGCCCGCACGTCCGCCGTGCGGCGGGGTGGGGGCCCGGCCGTGCTCGGTGAGGAAGTCGTGCAGTTCGGCGGCCGCGGCCAGCATGTCGAGGCCGCGTCTGGCCAGCCGGGCGCGCCAGTTGTCGAGCGCGCCGCGCAGCGGCGCCACGCCGCCGGCGGCCCTCACCTGGTCGAGCAGCGGCGCGATCTGGCTGAACACATAGCCACCGAGCCGGAGTTGGCGCACCAGCTGCGCGTCCCTGACGTCCGTGGGGTCATAGACCCGGTAGCCGGTGCCCGGCTCGCGGCGCGGGCGCACCAGGCCGGCCCGCTCCCACTTGCGCAGGGTCGCGGGCCTGATCCCCAGCCGCCGGGCGAGCTCGCCGACGAACATCGACCGCGACTCGTCCGGCTCCGGCGGCGCCAGGTCGCGCAGCGCCCGCTCGACGGTGGCCAGCGTTCTTCGGTCGTCGAGGAGTTGGGCGTGGCCGGCGTCGATCAGCTCCAGCGCGTCCTCGGTGGCGCCCTCGTTGACGGCCCGCATGACGGCCGTCGCCTGGTGGTAGCCGTGCGCCGGCACCAGGGCGGTGAACACCCGCAGGGCCGCGGCGTGCAGCGGGGTGAAGACCCGGTAACCGTGCGGCGTGCGCTCGGCCGGCGGAAGGATGCCCGCCTCCTCGTAGTTCCGCACCGCCTGGGTCGAGATCCCGTGCTCGCGTGCCAGGTCGACAGGGCGCAGTCGCGGGCGGCTCATACCGTCTCCCGTGGTTGAGGCTTTTCGGCCTTCCCTGCAGTAGAAGGCGAGCAAACCTTACAACGGAAGTTCAACGATAGGGTTGAGACCACCGGGGCCCCGCGGTACGTGGAGGACAAGCCGAAGGGAAAACCGAACCACCATGAACACCCATCTGACGCCGACCGACGCCGGTTGGGCCTTCGCCGAGGAGGACGAGGTGGGGAGCGCCGTCTCCCGCTTCCTCGCCGACCGCCCGACCACCCCCCGCGTGCTGGCGCTCGGGGAGCCCATCCACGGGGAGGAGATCTTCCCCAGGCTGCGGAACCACGTGCTCCGTCAGCTCGTCGAGCACCACGGTTACCGTTCGATCGCCATCGAGAGCGACGCGGCGGCCGGCCTGCTGGTGGACGCCTTCGTCACCGAGGGCGCCGGCACGCTCGACGAGGCGCTGGAGCGCGGCATCAGCCACGGCTGGGGGGCGTCCCCCGCCAACCGTGAACTGCTCGGCTGGCTTCGGGAGTTCAACCGGGACCGACCGGCGGGGGACCGCGTGCGGTACTACGGCTTCGACGGCTCGGTGGAGATATCGGAGGCCGCCAGCCCGCGCCACGCGCTCACCGCGCTGCACCGGTTCCTGGCGGCGCGCCTCGACACCGCGACGCTGCCGCACGACCTGGAGACCATCGACCGGCTGCTCGGCCCGGACGAGCGGTGGTCCGACCCGCAGGCCGCACTCGACCCGGCCCGCTCGGTCGGCTCCGCGCCTGAGGTGGCCCGACTGCGGCTGATCGCCGACGACCTGACCACCCTGCTGGCCGCCCAGGCCCCACGCCTGGCCGCCGCCGGCTCTCCCGACGAGTGGTGGCGGGCCCGGCTGCACGGCCGCACCGCCACCTGGCTGCTCCGCTACCACACGGCGATGGCCGATCCGTCCCTGGACCGGATGGAGCGGCTGGTGCGCCTGCGGGACGCCTGGATGGCCGAGAACCTCGTCGCCGTCCGGGAGCGGGAGGACCGGCGCGGCCCCACCCTCGTGTTCGCCAACAACGTCCACCTCCAGCGCGACGAGAGCAGCATGACCCTGCACTGGCCGGGGCCGCTCGACGGTCGCGTGCTGCGGTGGTGGAGCGCGGGCGCGCTCCTCGACGGCCGGCTCGGCGCCGAGTACGCCTTCCTGGCCTCGGCGTTCGGCGCGGCCCTGCACCTCGGTCTCGACGTGCCGCCGCCCGACACCGTCGAGGGCGTCCTGGCCGCCCACCCGGATCCCGGCCTGGTGATCGACGCCGCGCACCTCGCCGGCCTGGCCGCCAGACTCCGGCCGCGCGAGGCGGGGAACCCGCTCCACGGCTACTTCCCCCTCGACCCCGCCACCCTGGCCGGCACCGACGGCATCCTCTTCGTCGACGGGCTGCCGCGGCGCCCCTGACGAACGCCACCGGCATGGCCTCGGATGACATTTGTCAACCGGGGCCGTGACGGTTCGCACTGGTCCCGGTACCGGGCGGCCACCAGGCTTGGAGCCATGAACGACATCGTTATCGAGGTCCGGGGGCTGCGCCGTCGCTACGGCGACTTCGAGGCGGTCCGGGGGTTGGACTTCACCGTCCGGCGCGGCGAGGTGTTCGCCCTGCTGGGGACGAACGGGGCCGGCAAGACGTCCACCGTCGAGGTGCTCGAAGGGCTCGCACCGCCCTACGAAGGACAGGTCCGGGTGCTGGGGTTCGACCCGTTCACCGAGCGCGGCCGGGTGCGTCCCAGGACCGGCGTGATGCTCCAGGACGGCGGCTTCCCGTCCGAGTTGACCGTGGTCGAGACCGCCCGCATGTGGGCCGGCTGCACGACCGCGCCGCGGCCGGTCCCCGAGGCCCTCGACCTCGTGGGTCTCTCGGCTCGGGCGGACGTGCGCGTCAAGCAGCTCTCCGGAGGCGAACGACGCCGGCTCGACCTGGCGCTGGCCCTGATGGCGCGGCCCGAGGTGCTCTTCCTCGACGAGCCGACCACCGGGCTCGACCCGCAGGCCAGGCGGCGGAGTTGGGAGCTGGTCCGGCGGCTGCGCGAGGAGGGCGTCACGGTGCTGCTGACCACGCACTACCTGGAGGAGGCCGAGACGCTGGCCGACCGGCTGGCGATCATGAGCGGTGGCCGGATCGTGGTGTCCGGCTCGCTGGCCGAGGTGATGGAGCGGCACCCGGCGCGGATCCGCTTCACCCTGCCGGCCGGCGTCCCGGCCGAGCGGCTGCCGCTCGCCGGGTGGGGGACCGCCGCGACCGCGGCCGGACAGCGCGTCGAGGTGCGGACGCCGGACCTCCAGACCACGCTCACCGACCTGCTGTTGTGGGCCCGGGAGGCGGGCCTGTTGCTGTCCGACCTCGACGCCAGGTCCGCCACGTTGGAGGAGGTCTTCCTCGGCGTCGCCCAGGAGGACCTGAAGGGCGACGACGACGGCGGCGGCGGCGGCGCGAACGGCGCGCTCGCCTTCGAGGGGGCGGCGGGCCGATGAGCGGGATCACGTTCGACGCCGGCGCCCGGCGGCGGCTGCGGGCCGTGGCGCGCGCGGAGCTGACGCTGCTGCTGCGCAGCCGGTCCGCGGTCTTCGTCGCGCTGCTGATGCCGGCCGGCATGGTGGCCATGTCCTACTCCGCCACCCGCGAGATGGACCTGGCCGACACCGGGCTGACGAGGATGGAGGCGGTGCTGACCGGCGGCATCGGCATAGTGCTGATGCTGGTCGTCTACCTCGGGTTCCTGCCGGTCCTGGTGGCGCGCCGCGAGGAGCGTGTCCTCAAGCGGCTGCGCACCGGCGAGCTGTCCGACCTGGAGATCCTGGCCGGCGCCGCGCTGCCCTCGGTCGTGCTGGCGCTGGCCCAGTGCGTGGTGCTGGTCGGCACCGGAGCCCTGCTGCTCGACGTGTCGGCGCCGCGGCAGCCCGTGGTGCTGGTGCTCGGGGTGCTGCTCGGGGTCGTGCTGCTGGCCGCGCTGGCCGCGGCGACCGCGGGCGTGACGCGGACGGTGGACAGCGCGCAGCTCACCGGGATGCCACTGTTCATGGTGTCGGTGGTCTGCTCGGGGCTGCTCGTGCCGCTCGAGGTGCTGCCCGACCGGCTGGCGGACGCCTTCCTGCTGCTGCCGATGACGGGCGTGGTCGAGCTCGTCTCCGGCGGCTGGCTCGGCGGCCTCACGGCGGCCGAGCTGGGCCGGGCCGTGGCGATGGCGCTGGTGTGGACGGCGCTCGCGGGGAGCGCCGTACGCCGCTGGTTCCGCTGGGAGCCCCGACAGTGAGCGCCGGGCCACGGCACCGGCCCAGGCCGCCGCGTCACTGGATCCCGAGCAGCTCCACCTCGAACCGGAGGGTGGCGTTGGGCGGGATGACGGGCGGGAAGCCCCGCGGCCCGTACCCGTAGTCGGGGGTGCAGACCAGGATCGCCTTCTCCCCGACGGACAGCTGGGGCACACCCTCGTCCCAGCCCTTGATCACCCTGCCGACGCCGATCTGCGTCACGAAGGGCTCCCCGCGATCGCGGGAGGAGTCGAACTTCGTGCCGTTCTCGAGCGTCCCGACGTAGTGGATCCGCACGGTGTCCCCCGGCTTGGGGAAGTGCTCGCCGTCTCCGGGGGACAGGCGTTCCAACGTGACACCCATGTGTGCCGCCTTCCGCTAGCTGATCGGCGTTCAGCGTACGTGTCGCCCGCCGCCCTCCCCGCCCGGGGGGCGGCCTCCCGCCGCCGGTGGCCGGCCGGCTAGCCGGCGTAGTTCGTGGCGAGTTCCGCCGCGGCGTGCGGCGAGTCGGCGAGGCGGTGGAGCCAGGCGAGTTGCAGGCGGGTGGTGAACGGGTCCTGGTCGGGGGCGAGATGCAGGGCCGAGGTCATGAGGGCGGAGAAGTGCTCGGCCCGCCAGACCGCCCGCAGCCGGGTGTCGGAGTAGGCGTCGAGCAGGTCGGGGGAGCCCTCGGCGAGGAGCCGGTCGAAGGCCCGGGCCAGCTCCACCACGTCGGCGACCGCCAGGTTGAGGCCCTTGGCCCCGGTCGGCGGCACGATGTGCGCGGCGTCGCCGGCCAGGAACAGCCGGCCGTGGCACATGGGTTCGGTGACCCAGCTGCGCATCGGCAGCACCGCCCTGGCGGTGATCGGGCCGGTGCGCAGCCGCCAGTCGCCGACCGTCTCCAGGCGGGCGGCGAGTTCGGCCCAGATCTCCTCGTCGGACCAGGTCGCCGGGTCCGTGCCGTTGGGCACCTGGAAGTACAGCCGGCTGACGCGCGGCGACCGCATGCTGTGCAGCGCGAAGCCACGCGGTGAGTGGGCGTAGACCAACTCCTCGCACGACGGCGCCACGTCCGCCAGGATCGCGAACCAGGAGTAGGGGTGGCCGCGTTCGAAGACGCGGCGCTCGCCGGCCGGTATCGCCCTCCTGGTCACGCCGTGGTAGCCGTCGCAGCCGACCACGTAGTCGCAGGTGAGCGTGGCGGGTTCGCCGTTCCGCCGGTAGTGGACGGTCAGCCGCGGTCCTTCGACGTCGGACACCCCGGTGACCGGGGCCTCGAACAACAGCGGTGGGCCCTCGGCGAGTTGGAGGCCTATCAGATCCTTGACGAGCTCGGTCTGGGCGTAGACCATCACCCGCCGGCCACCGGTCAGCGCGGGGAAGTCGACGCGGTGCGCGCGGCCGTCGAAGCGCAGCTCGATGCCGTCGTGCACCAGCCCCTCGCGGTCCATCCGGGCGCCGGCGCCGCAGTCGCGCAGCGCGTCGACGGTGCCCTGCTCCAGCATCCCGGCGCGCTGCCTGCGCTCCACGTGGTCGCGGTCCCGGCTCTCCAGCACCACGCAATCGACGCCCCGCGCGTGCAGCAGGCGGGCGAGCAGCAGCCCGGCCGGCCCGGCGCCCACGACGGCGACGGTGGTGTGCACGGTGGTCACTCCCCGGCCGGCGGCTGGTCGGTGAGCGCCGCCTCGGCGACGGCGAACGCGGCGTTGGCCGCCGGCACCCCCAGGTAGATCGCCGACTGGAGCAGCACCTCGCGGATCTCCTCGGGCGTGAGGCCGTTGCGCAGCGCGGCGCGCACGTGCAGGGCCAGCTCGCGGTGGTGGCCGCCGGCCACCAGCGCGGTCAGCGTGACGCAGCTGCGGATGTGGCGGCTGAGCCCCGGCCTGGTCCAGATCTCGCCCCAGGCGTAGCGGGTGATCAGGTCCTGGAACGGGGCGGCGAAGTCGGTGGTGTCGGCCAGCGCCCGGTCCACGTGGGCGTCGCCGAGCACCGCGCGGCGCACGGCCAGGCCGGCGGCATACCGGTCGGTCGGGTCGCCAGGCGACAGGTGGGCGAGCAGCGCGGCCGAGACGGCGGCCGGCCGCTCGACGTTGGCGAGGTGGGCGGCGCCGGCGAGCTCGGTCAGGCTGGCGTCGGGTATGGCGTCGGCGAGTTCCCTGGCGTGCGCGGTGGTGGTGGCCGGGTCGTCGCGGCCGGCGAGCACCAGCGTGGGCGCGCTGACCTCCGGGAGCCGGTGCCGCAGGTCGTAGTCGGCGAGGGCGGCGCAGCAGGCGGCGTGGCGGTCGGGGTCGACCGCGGCCAGGTCGGCGAGGAGCGCGGCGGCGCGGGCCTCGTCGGTGAACCCGTCGGTGAACCAGGCCTCCCGCCGGCCTGGCACCAGGGCGCCCGAGCCCTCGGCGCGCACCGTGGCGGCCCTGGCGTGCCAGGGCTCGGGCGGGCCGAAGTGGGCGGAGCTGCAGAGCAGGGCGAGCGAGGTGACGCGCTGGGGGTGGTCGAGGGCGAGCTGGAGGCCGATCGCGCCGCCGATCGAGATGCCGGCGTAGCGGAAGGCGTCCCAGCCCTGGGCGTCGGCCAGCGCGAGCACCAGTTCCGCGAGGCCGGCGACGCTGTCCGGCGCGGGCCCCTGGTCCCGCTGCCCGCCGTGGCCCGGCAGGTCGAAGCGGAGCACCCGGTGGCGGCGGGTGAGCGCCGGGAGCTGGGGCTCCCAGACGGCGAGCGAGGTGCCGAGCGCCGGGCCGAGGATCAGCGGGTGACCGTCGGGCGGGCCGTCAAGTCGGTGGTGCAGCACGGGGGTCCTCCTCGTGGCGGCGCGGGTGGTCGCTGAGCGCCCGGTCGGTGAGCGGGCCCGCCGCGCCGGTGTAGTGGGTGGGCTCTGTCAGTTCGCGCAGTCGCTCGACGGAGAGCGACGGCGGCAGCGGGGCGGTGGCGTGCACCGCGTCGGCCAGCGGGACGCCGTCCCTGGTGGCGAGTTGGGCGGCGTCGCGCAGCAGTGCCCGGGCGGCGTCCCGGCCGAGTTCCGGGGTGAGCGCGCCGGCCAGGCGTTCGCTGGCCAGCAGGCCGCCGGTGCGGTGCAGGTTCTCCCGCATCCGGTCGGGGCGGACGATCAGCCGTTCGACGAGTTCGGCGGTGTCCCTGGCGGCGCCGCCGGTCAGCCGCAGCAGCTCGCGCAGCGGCTGCCACTCGGCGTGCCAGGCGCCGGCGGGCCGCTCGTCCTCGGCGGCCAGCGCGCCGAGCAGCACGGCGGCGAGCGCGGGCGCCTGCCGGGCGGCGGCCGCCACCAGGGTGGCGCGGACCGGGTTGCTCTTGTGCGGCATGGCCGACGAGGGGCCGCCGCCGCCCTCGGCCAGCTCGCCGATCTCGGTGCGGCACAGCACCAGCACGTCGACCGCGATCCTGCCGAGGGCACCGGTTACCAGTGCCAGCGTGGAGCCCAGCTCGGCGACCGGGACCCGCGACGCGTGCCAGGGCAGGGCGGGTTCGGCGAGGCCGAGCTCGCGGGCGTAGCCGGCGAGCAGCGCGAGACCGGCGCCGGCCTGCGGCGACAGCTTCTCGAAGGCCGCCAACGTGCCTCCCGCGCCGCCCAGTTGGGCGGGCAACCGGAGCGCGGCCAACCGGTCCCCGGCGGCGGTCAGCTGTGCGCGCCAGCCGGCCGCCTTGAGCCCGAAGGTGGTGGGGACCGCGTGCTGGGTGAGGGTGCGGGCGGCCATCGGGGTGTCCCGGTGGGCGGCGGCGAGCGCGCCCAGCGCGGCGATCGCCCGGTCCACGTCGGCCAGGATCAGCCGTCGGGCGCGGGCCGCGACCAGCATGGCGGCGGTGTCCAGGATGTCCTGGCTGGTCGCGCCCCGGTGCACCGCGTCGGTGCCGGCCCGCTCGGTCAGCGCGGCGACCAGCGGGATCACCGGGTTGCCGCCCGCGCGGGCGTCGCGGGCCAGGGCGCGGACGTCGAACAGGTCGGCGCTGGCGACCGCGCCGATCGCGTCGGCCGCCTCGGCCGGCACCAGGCCGAGCGCGGCCTGGGCGCGGGCCAGGGCCGCCTCGGCGTCCAGCATGGCCGTCAGGAACGCGCGGTCGCCGGTGGCCGCCTCGACGGCCGAGCCGGCGCGGCCGGGCGACAGGAGGCCGAACTCGCCCGTCGCCTCGGCCTCCTGCCGGCCCTCGGGCGGCGGATCAGCGGAACTCAAGGAAGACCGTCTCCTCCCCGCCCTGCAGCCGGATGTCGAAGCGGTAGGCGCCGTGCCGCCCGGCCGTGGCCACCAGCGTGCGGCGCCGCTCCGGGGGCAGCGCGGCCAGCAGCGGATCGGCGGCGTGCGCGGCGGTGTCCTCGGGGAAGTAGAGGCGGGTGAACAGGTGGTGCAGCAGGCCCCGGGCGAAGAGGCACACGGCGAGGTACGGCGCGTGCTCGGCACGCGCGCCGGGCCGCAGGGTGCGGGCCGACCAGCGCCCCTCCGCGTCGGTCGGCACCCGGCCCCAGCCGGTGAAGTCCGCCGCGTGCCGGCCGAGGAAGCCACCGTCGACCGCGTCCCTGCGCAACGACCCGGGCGTGCGCGGCAGTCGACCGTGTTCGTCGGGGCCCCACAGCTCGACCAGCGCGTCGGGCACGGGCGCGCCGGCGCCGTCGACGACCCGGCCGTGCACGGTGACGGCCGCCGGATGCCCGGGCGGGGCGAGTTCGCCGCCGCCGGGGAAGGGCAGCGCGTGACCGAAGAACGGGCCCACGGTGTGCGAAGGCGTGGGACGGGTGGGCGGGTCGGGCGTGGCCGGCATCAGCGGCCCTCCTCGGTCCAGGTGGCGGACGGGCCGTCGAGCACGATGTCCCAGCGGTAGCCGAGGGACCACTCGGGGCGGGAGAGCCCGTGGTCGTAGGTGGCCACCAGGCGCTGCCTGGCCGCCTCGTCGGCGACGGAGCGCAGCACCGGATCGTGGGGGAGCAGCGGGTCGCCGGGGAAGTACATCTGGGTGACCAGGCGTTGGGTGAAGGCCGTGCCGAAGACCGAGAAGTGCAGGTGGGCGGGGCGCCAGGCGTTGACGTGGTTGCGCCACGGGTAGGCGCCCGGCCTGATGGTGGTGAAGCGGTACCCGCCCGCGTCGTCGGTGAGGGTGCGTCCGACGCCGGTGAAGTTGGGGTCGAGCGGCGCCGGGTGCTGGTCGCGCTGGTGGGCGTAGCGCCCCGAGGCGTTGGCCTGCCACAGCTCGATCAGCTGGCCGCGCACCGGGCGGCCGGCCCCGTCGAGCAGCCGCCCCGACACGGTGATCCGCTCGCCGAGCGGCTCGCCCGGATGCTGCCGGGTGAGGTCGCTGTCGAGCTCCGTGACGTCGCTGTGGCCGAAGACCGGGCCCGCCAGCTCGACGAGCTCCGGGTCGCCGCCGTCGACGGCGACCAGCGGCCGCGTGGGGTGGCGCGCCACGCTGCTGCGGTAGGGGCGGTAGTCGCGGGGCGGGTGGACGGCCGGCGGGGCGCCGGCCGCGCGGGCGCGCAGATAGGCCGCCTCGTGCTCGGCCATCTCGCGGTCGACGTCCCGCTGGGTGAGTTGCCGCTGGGTGAGGTCCTGCCGGGTGAGGTCCATCAGCGCTCCAGTACGAGGGCGAGGCCCTGGCCGACGCCGACGCAGAGGGTGGCGACGCCGGTGCCCGAGCCACGGGCGGCGAGCTGGTGGGCGACAGCGCCGGCGATCCGGGCGCCGGAGGCGCCGAGCGGGTGTCCGATGGCGATGGCGCCGCCCCGCGGGTTGACGATGTCCGGGTCGAGGTCGGGGAGTTCGGCCAGGCAGCCGAGCACCTGGGCGGCGAACGCCTCGTTGAGTTCGACGAGGTCCAGGTCGGCGAGGCGTCGGCCGGCGCGCGCCAGGGCGCGGGGGAGCGCGGTGACCGGTCCGAGCCCGTAGTACGGCGGGTCGATCCCGGTGACCGCCGAGGCGGCGATCCTGGCCAGCGGCTCCCGGCCGGTGGCCGCCAGGCCGGCCGCGTCGGTGATCAGCAGCGCGGCGGCGCCGTCGTTGAGCGGCGAGGAGTTGGCGGCGGTCACGGTGCCGTCGGCCCGGAAGACCGGCTTCAGCCGGGCCAGCGCCTCCGGGGTCGAGCCCTCCCTGATCGACTCGTCGCGGGGCAGCTCGGCGCCCGGGTACGGCACGACCTCGGCCGCGTAGTCGCCGGCGGCCCACGCCGCGGCCGCCTTGGCGTGGCTGGCCAGCGCGAACGCGTCCTGCCGCGCCCGGTCGATGCCGTGCTTGTCGGCGATCAGTTCGGCGCCCTCGCCGAGTGGCACCGTCCACTCGGGCCGCATCCGGCTGTTGACCAGCCGCCAGCCGAGCGTGGTCGAGTACAGCTCCTGGTGCCCGGTGGGGAAGGCGCGGTCCGGCTTGGGCAGCACCCAGGGCGCGCGGCTCATCGACTCCACGCCGCCGGCGACCACCATCGACGCCTCGCCCACGGCGACGGCCCTGGCCGCCTGGATCACCGCCTCGAGACCCGAGCCGCACAGCCGGTTGACGGTCGCGCCTGGCACGGTGGTGGGCAGCCCCGCGAGCAGCACGGCCATCCGGGCCACGTCGCGGTTCTCCTCGCCCGCGCCGTTGGCGTTGCCCAGGATCACGTCGTCGACGGATGCCGGATCCAGCTCCGGGCTGCGGTCCAGCAGCGCCCGGAGCACGTGTGCGGCCAGGTCGTCGGGCCGCACGGCCGCGTAGCCGCCGCCGTACCGGCCGACCGGGGTGCGCACGGCGTCCACCACGTACACCTCGCGGATGCTCAACGCTCCTCCTGGGCTCTGGACTTCAGCTCGCGCAGCACGGCCAGCTCGGCCGGCGTGGGCGGCGGCGTGGTGGCCACGGTGGCGGCGGTGCGCAGCGGCCAGCCGGTGGCCTCGCGGGCCCGCTCGACGGTGACGCCCGGGTGCAGCTCGGTCAGCACCAGTTCGGCCGTGGCCGGGTCGGGACGCAGCACGCCCAGGTCGGTGATGACGGCCACCGGTCCGCGCCCCGGCAGGCCGAGTGCCGCCCGGTCGCCGGGTCCTGAGCCGTGCCCGATGGTGGTGACGAAGTCGAGGCGCGGCACCAGGTTTCGGGGCGTGTGCCGGACCACGAGCAGTACCCGGCCGCAGCTGGCGGCGATCTCGGGGGCGCCGCCGGCCCCTGGCAGCCGGCCCTGGGGACGCCCGGGACCCCGGTCGACCAGCGTCGTGTTGACGTTGGCGTGGCGGTCAAGCTGGGCCGCGCCGAGGAAGCCGACGTCGATCCGGCCGCCCTGCAGCCAGTAGTTGAACATCTCGGGCACCGACACCACCGCGTCGGCGGTGTCGGCGAGCTCGCCGTCCCCGATGGACAGCGGCAGCCGGCTCGGCTTGGCGCCGATGGCGCCGGACTCGTAGATCAGCACCAGGTCCGGTTCCGTGGTGCGGCGGGCCAGGTTGGCGGCGGTGCTCGGCAGGCCGATGCCGACGAAGCAGGTACGGGCCCCGGCCAGCGCGCGGGCGGCGTTGACCTCCATCAGCTCGTCCGGGCCGGCCTCGGTGGCCGTCGCCCCGCTCGCGGCGCTCACCGGCGCACCGCCGGCGCGCCGCCCAGGACCTCGGACTCCAGCCAGGCGGTGAACGCGGCCCGGTCCCGCGAGACGGCGTCCCAGGCCCGGTAGAAGGCGTTGTCCCGCGTCGAGTACCCGGCGGCGTACGAGGGGTGGGCGCCCCCCGGCACCTCGGCGACCGCGTCGACCACCCAGCCGGGCAGGGTCAACCCGCCCGGGTGCGGCGTGAGTTCGTCCACGACCTCCTCGACGGTGACCAGCACCCGGCGGGCCGCGAGCACCGCCTCCTTCTGCACCCCGGTCAGGCCCCACAGCCGCACGTTCCCCGCGCGGTCCGCCTGTTGGGCGTGGATGACGGTGACGTCCGGGGTGAGCGCGGCCACCGCGGCCAGTTCCTCGCCGGTGAACGGACAGGTGACGGTGGAGATGGTGGCGCTGTGCTCCGGCATGTCGCCACCCCGGTAGCCGCGCAGCACCGCGAACGGCAACCCGGACGCCCCGGCGACGTAGCGGTTGGCCATGCCGGCATGGCTGTGCTCGTCCAGCTCCAGCGGCCGCGGCCAGCCGTTCTCCACCGCGTCCCGGAAGCGGTGCAGCGAGCCGACGCCCGGGTTGCCGCCCCAGGAGAAGACCAGCCTGGCGACGAGACCGGCCCCGATCAGCTGGTCGTAGATCACGTCGGGGGTCATGCGGGCCAGCGTGAGGTCGGTGATGCCCTGGCGGATCACCTCGTGCGCGGCGGCGTAGGGGATCAGATGGGTGAAGCCCTCCATCGCCACGGTGTCGCCGTCGTGGATCAGCTCCCCGACGGCCTCCCTGAGGTCACGGATCTCAGCCATGTCGTTGACGGCCTCCCGGCGCCGTTCGTACAGTGAACTAAAGTTCGCCAAGCCTCGTTCCGAGTCTGGATCCGGCCTCACCACGCTGTCAATGGCCGGGACGAGTACGGTTCCGCCCGAACGTCGGAGCGCACCACCCGGGACGCGGAGAGGCGTTGGAGAGCACGATGACCCGACCGGCCGCCGAGACCGCCCCCACCGCTTCCGGCGCCCCGCCGCCGGAGGCGGTGACGCCCCTGGTCCGGGGGCTCGCCGTGCTGCGCCGGCTCGCCGTGGCCGACGGGCGGCTGAGCGTAGGCGACCTGGTGCGCGCGACCGGCCTCGCCCGCTCCACCGTCGACCGCACGCTGAGCACCCTCGCGCGGCTCGGCCACGTCCGGCTCGAGGACCGGTACGCCGTGCTCGCGCCGCCGCTGATGGAGCTCGGCAACGTCTACCTCGCGGCGATCCGACTGCCCGGCGAACTCGGGCCGCTCGTCGACCGGTTGGCCGACGAGCTCGACGAGTCGGTCTCGCTCGCCGTGCCCGACCGGGACGGGGTCCGCTTCGTCTACCAGGCCACCAGGCGCCGCACCATGTCGCTCGCCTTCCGCATCGGCGACCTGCTGCCGGCCGAGAGCGGCGCGCCGGGCGCCCTGTTCGCCGCCGACTGGGGCCCGGACGACTGGGCACGCTGGCACGACCGCCGGGAGCGCGACCCGCTGGGCGCCGGCTTCCCGGCCGTGCCGCCCGAGGCGGCGCGCGCCGCCGGCTCCTTCGAGCGACGGATCGCGGAGGCCGGGCGGTGCGGCTGGTCCGAGGACGACCAGCTGATCGAGCCCGGTCTGGTCGCCGTCGCCCTCCCGGTGCGGGACGCCACGGGGCGCGCGGTGGGCGCGGCCAGCGTCGTCAGCCACACCAGCAGGCACGATGTGCGTTCGCTCACCGGGCAACTGCTGCCCAGGCTGCGCGAGTCGGTCGCCGCCATGGAGGCGGTGCTCGCCGGCCCGCCACCGCCGCGCCTGGACGGCGAGCCGACCGGCGGCCGGCACGGCGAGCTGACCAGGGCCGCCAAGCGCGAACTCGGCCCGGGGTTCGTGGAGTCGCTGGCCCGCGGTCTCGGCGTGCTCGCCGCCTTCGACGGCGTGCCGGACGGCCCGGCCGGCGCCACGCTCTCCGCGCTCGCCGAGGCCACCGGGCTCGCCAGGGCCACCGTGCGGCGCGCGCTCATCACCCTCGAACACCTGGGCTACGTCCGCTGCGAAGGACGCCGCTTCCACCCCGAACCGCGGGTGCTCGAACTCGGCTACGCCCACCTCGCCGGGCTGCCGCTCTCCCGGGTCGCGCAGCCACACCTGGTCGGCCTGGTCGCCAGGGCGCACGACTCGGCGTCCCTGTCCGTGCTGGTCGGCGACGAGATCCAGTACGCGGCCCGGGTGCCGACCGTCCGCATCATGAGCGTGGACATCACCGTCGGCACCCGCTTCCCGGCCCACGCCACCTCCATGGGCCGGGTGCTGCTCGCCGGGCTGCCGGCCGCGGAGCGCGCCGCCCGCCTCGACCGGCTCGACCTGACGCCGCTCACCCGCCGCACCATCACCTCCCGGGACCGGCTGAGTGCCGAGCTCGACCGGGTGGCCGAGGCCGGATACGCCCTGGTGGACGAGGAGTTGGAGGAGGGCCTGCGGTCGCTTGCGGTCCCGGTGCGGGACCGCGCGGGCCGCGTGGTCGCGGCGGTCAACGTCTCCATGCACGCCAGCCGCCGCACCGCCGAGCAGGCCGTGGTCGAACTGCTGCCCGCGCTGCGCGAGGCGGCGGCCGGCGTCGAACACGACCTGCGGGTCGCCGGCCGCTTCACCCGCGTCAGGATCCCGTGACCGGCACGGCGTCGGGACGTCGGGGAGGTGGGGTCAGAACGGGTAGTGCGCGTGCCGGTCGGCGAGGGTGATCCAGCGCGTGGTGCTGAACGCCTCCACGCCCCACCGGCCGCCGAACCGGCCGTAGCCGCTGGCACCCACGCCGCCGAACGGTGCCTGCGGCTCGTCGGCCACCGTCTGGTCGTTGACGTGCGCGATGCCGGTGCGGATCCGGCGGGCCACGGCCAGCCCGTGTCCCGCGTCCTCGGTGAGGATGCCGCAGGTCAGGCCGTGCTCCGTGTCGTTGGCCAGGGCCACGGCCGCGTCGTCGTCCGGGAAGGTGGCGAGCGCGCAGACCGGGCCGAACGCCTCGCCGCGGTGCAGCCGCATCTCGGGCGTCACCCCGGTCAGCACCGTCGCCGGGTGCAGCGCGCCGTCCGGCTCGCCGCCGCCGGTCAGGACCTCGGCCCCGCCGGCCACCGCGTCCCGGACCAGCGCCGCGACCCGGCGCGCCGAGTCCGCGCTGACCAGCGGGCCGATCACGGTCTCCGGGTCGGCCGGCGAGCCGTGCGGCAGGGCCGCCACCCGGGCCACGAAACGCTCGGTGAACGCGTCGGCCAGCGACTCGTGGACCAGCACCCGGTCGCCCGACATGCAGATCTGACCGGCGTTCAGGAAGACCCCGAAGACCGCCGCGTCCACGGCGTGGTCGACGTCCGCGTCGGCCAGCACGAGGATCGCGTTCTTGCCGCCCAGTTCGAGGACCGCCGGCTTGAGGTGGCGGGCGGCGTGGACGCCGACCAGCCGGCCCACCTCGGTCGATCCGGTGAAGTTGACGGCACGCACCGCCGGCTGCGCGATCAGCGCCTCGGCCACCTCGGCGGCGTCCTCCGGCGCGTTGCTGACCACGTTGAGCGCCCCGGCCGGCAGGCCGGCCTCGCGCAGCACGTCGGCGATCAGGTAGCCACAGGCCAGCGGCGCCTGCTCGCTCGGCTTCAGCACCACCGTGTTCCCGGCCGCCAGGGGCGCGGCCACGGCGCGCACGCCCAGGATCACGGGGGCGTTCCAGGGCACGAACCCGGCCACCACGCCCACCGGTTCGCGCACCGCGAGGCCCAGCGCGCCGGGCTCCTGCGCGGCCAGCACCGCGCCGCGCGGCGCCGTCACGGCGGCGGCCGCCTCGCGCAGCGTCTCGGCGCCCAGCCACACGTTGAACGCGGCCCAGCCCGCCGTGCCGCCCGCCTCGCCGGCCATCAGCGCCACCACCTCGGCCTCCCGGGCCCGCAACAGGTCGGCGGCGCGCAGCAGCACCTCCCGTCGCTCGGCGGGCGAGGTGGCGGCCCAGCCGGGGAAGGCGGCATCCGCCGCCGCGACGGCCCGGGCCACGTCCGCGGGTCCCGCGGCCGCGACGGTGGCGAAGAGCCCGCCGGAGTACGGGTCGATGTCCGGTGTGGTGCGGCCGTCGGCGGCCGGCACGTCCTTGCCGCCGATGAACAGCTCGCGGTGCCTGGTCATGAGAGCTCCTTTGCTCCGTGCGTCCGCTCCGTAGGCCGACCGTTCGCCTGGTGAACTTTTCTTCGTGGCTTTCGGCGGGGGGAGTCTGCGAGCGGGCCGTGAACCTGTCAAGGTGTCGCGCGGCCTCGGCCGCCGGGCGCCCTTACCGGACCCACGACGGCCGGTGTACCCTCGGTGGTGGCATGTGAGCGCGCCCCGTTCCGGCGCCCGTGCCTCTCTGTGAACGGCCATCCGGCGCCCGTCTTTCCATGACCGGCGTAGCGCGAGGCCGGTTTTCCCCCCGACACGATCGCGCCCCCGGCGCCGCGCGTCGTCGATCAGCCGTGCTCACGGCCCCATCCCCACGAACGACCCCGTTCTGCTCCTACTCCGAAGGACCACGCATGACGTCCACCCTCTCCCCGACGCAGGAACCCCCCGCCGAGCGGACGGCCACGACCGTCAGCGGCGTCGTCGACACCACCGGCGGCGGCCACCGGCTGCGCCTCGCCGGCTACCTGCCGGGTCCCGACGACCCGACGATCCCCACCGACCTGGCCCGTCGGCACGGACTGCGGCCCGGGGACGCCGTCACCGGCACCGTCGGCGACGGACGGCGACCCCGGCTCACCCGGCTGGACACCGTCAACGGCCTGCCGCCCGAACTCCTCGCCGACCGACCCGCGTTCGCCGACCTGCTGCCGGTCCACCCGCACCGGCGGCTGCGCCTCGAGACCACCAGGGGGCAGCTCGTCACCCGCGTCATCGACCTGCTCGCCCCCATCGGCAGGGGCCAGCGCGGGCTGATCGTCGCCCCGCCCAAGGCCGGCAAGACCCTCGTGCTCAGGGCCGTCGCGGACGGCATCGCCCGCAACCACCCCGAGTGCCGGCTGATGCTGCTGCTGCTCGACGAACGCCCCGAGGAGGTCACGGAGCTGAGCAGGTCGGTGGCCGCCGAGGTGATCTCCTCACCCTTCGACCGGCCGGCCGCCGACCACATCGCCGTGGCCGCGCTCGCCGTCGAGCGCGCCAAGCGCCTGGTGGAGCTCGGCCAGGACGTCGTCATCCTCCTCGACTCCCTCACCCGGCTCTGCCGCGCCCACAACACTGCGGGCCGGGCCAGCGGCCGGACCCTCAGCGGCGGCGTCGACGCGGCCGCCCTCCACCAGCCGAAGCGGCTCTTCGGCGCCGCCCGGGCCACCGAGGGTGGCGGCTCGCTGACCATCCTGGCCACTACCCTGACGGACACCGGGTCCCGCGCCGACGACTTCTACTTCGAGGAGCTCAAGGGCACCGGCAACATGGAGCTCCGCCTCGACCGCGTCCTCGCCGAACGCCGCGTCTACCCGGCCGTCGACCTCGACCCCTCGGGCACCCGCCGCGAGGAGCTGCTGCTGCCGCCCGCCGAGCTCGACGCCGTCCGCCGGCTGCGGCGGGCGCTGGCCGACCGGGAGCCGCGGCAGGCGGCGGAGCAGTTCCTCGAACGGCTGCGCGACACCGCGAGCAACGCCGAGTTCCTGACCCGGGTCAGTCGGACGACTCCGGCCTAGCGTCCCGCCCGGACTCCCGCCGCCGGTCGCGGTCGCGGCTCGGCTGGACGCGCTTGGGCTCGCCGGCGACCTTGGGGTGGTCCGGCGGGTAGGGCAGGTCGCCGAGGCCGTGCTCCCGCTCGTCCCGCTCGGCGAGTTCCAGCACCGCGTCGAGCCGGAACGCGTGGTCGACCATGTCCGCGTGCACGTCCCCCAGCTCGCCGTAGCGGCCCGGCATCGTCCGCAGGTCGAAGTCCTCGGGCCGCGCGTCCTCGACCTCCTCCCAGCGCAGTGGCGCCGAGACCGTGGCGCGCGGCGTCGGCCGCACCGAGTAGGCGCTGGCGATCGTGCGGTCCCTGGCCGTCTGGTTGTAGTCGACGAAGATCTTCCGCCCCCGCTCCTCCTTCCACCACGCCGTGGTGACCCGCTCCGGCGCCCGCCGCTCCAGCTCCCGGCCGATCGCGATCGCCGCGCGCCGCACCTGCGGGAACGTCCACTCCGGCGCGATCGGGACGAACACGTGCAGGCCGCGCCCGCCGGAGGTCTTGGGCCAGCCGCGCAGCCCGAGCTCGTCGAGCAGCTCCCGCAGCGCGCCGGCGGCCCGGACCGCGTCCGGGTAGGAGGTGCCGGGCTGCGGGTCGAGGTCGATCCGTAGCTCGTCGGGGTGGTCCGTGTCGTCGCGGCGCACCGGCCACGGGTGGAAGGTGAGCGAGCCCAGGTTCGCCGCCCAGACCACGGCCGCCGGCTCGGTGGGACAGATCTCGTCCGCGTGCCGCCCGCTGGGAAAGGAGATACGGCCCGTCGGGATCCACTCCGGGAGGTTCTTCGGCGCCCGCTTCTGGAAGAACGACTCGCCCGTCACGCCGTCCGGATAGCGCTCCAGGGTGGTCGGCCGGTCCCGCAGGGCCCGCAGCGCGCCCTCGGCCACCGTGACGTAGTAGCGGACCACGTCCAGCTTGGTGTACCCGGGCTCGGGGAAGTACACCTTCCCCGGATTGGACACCCGAACGGTCCGCCCACCCACGGTGAGTTCCATCGCCTCGGCCATGACCCTCACGGTAGGTGGCGGCACCCGGATGCGCCTGTCGGCGGGCACCCGCCCTGGACCGCCCGCAGAATCCGATCATGGACCTTCCGGTGATGCCTCCCGTCAAGCCGATGCTGGCCAGGAGCGTGGCGCGGATCCCGCCCGGCATGCACTACGAGGCCAAGTGGGACGGCTTCCGGGCCATCGTCTTCCGGGACGGCGACGAGGTGGAGATCGGCAGCCGCACCACCAAGCCGCTCACCCGCTACTTCCCGGAGTTGGTCGAGGGGCTGCGGGCCACGCTGCCCGCGCGCTGCGTCGTCGACGGCGAGATCGTCATCGTGCGCGGACCCCGACTGGACTTCGACGCGCTGCTCGAACGGATCCACCCGGCCGACTCGCGGGTCCGGATGCTCGCCGAGCGCACCCCCGCCAGCTTCGTCGCCTTCGACCTGCTGGCCCAGGGCGACGACTCGCTGCTCGACACGCCGCTCACCGAACGCCGCGCCGCCCTGCTCGACGCCCTGCGCGACACCCACCAGCCGGTCTTCGTCACCCCGGCGACGCGGGACCTCGCCACGGCCGAGCGGTGGTACGAGGAGTACGAGGGCGCGGGCCTGGACGGCATCGTCGCCAAACCGCTCGACCTGGCGTACCGCCCCGACGAGCGGGCCATGGTCAAGGTCAAGCACGAGCGGACCGCGGACTGCGTGGTGGCCGGGCTGCGCTACCACAAGAGCGGCCCCGTCGTCGGCTCGCTGCTGCTCGGCCTGCACGACGCGGACGGCCGGCTCCAGCACGTCGGGGTCAGCGCCTCCTTCCCCATGAAGCGCCGCCAGGAGCTGATGGACGAGCTCGCGCCGCTGGTCCTGGAGTCGGCCGAGGGCCACCCGTGGGCCGAGTGGGCGCGCGCCGAGGCGCACGCCGGCCGCCGGATGCCGGGCGCGCCGAGCCGGTGGTCGGGCGGCAAGGACCTGTCCTGGGTGCCGCTGCGCCCCGAGCGGGTGTGCGAGGTGGCCTACGACCACATGCAGGGCGACCGCTTCCGCCACACCGCGCGGTTCCGCCGCTGGCGGCCCGACCGCGATCCGGCCTCCTGCGGCTACGACCAGCTGGTCGAACCCGTCACCTACGACCTGGGCCAGGTCCTGACCCCCCACCGCCCCGGCTGAGCCGGCCCCTCAGCCCTCCAGCTCGGCCCTGACCAGCGCGGCGACCCGGTCGGCCTCCGCGGGGTCCGCGTACCGGTGACGGGGCCAGAAGAAGCCGCGGAGGCCGTCCCGGCGGCGGCGTGGCACCACGTGGACGTGGAAGTGCGGGACCGACTGGCTGATCCGGTTGTTGGCCGCGACGAAGAAGCCCTCGGCCGCCATGGCCCGCTCCACCGCGGCCGAGACCCGCCGCACCCGGGCGAAGAAGGGGCCGAGCTCGGCCTCGGAGAGGTCGGTGAGGGTGGCCGCGTGCCGGCGCGGCACCACCAGGGTGTGACCGGGGAAGAGCGGTCTGGCGTCGAGGAAGGCGACCACCGTGTCGTCGTCGAGCACCACCTGGGCGGCCGTCTCGCCGGCCACGATCGAGCAGAAGACGCAGTCCACGCCCCCAGTCAACCCGCTGGGAAGCCTCCGCGCCCGCCGACGGTTGAAGGTGGCATGAACTCCGTGGACGTCGTGGTCGTCGGGGCCGGTCAGGCCGGCCTCTCCACCGCCTATCACCTGCGCCGCCTCGGCTTCGAGCCGGGCAGCGGCTTCGTCGTCCTGGACCACGCGCCGCGCCCCGGGGGCGCCTGGCAGTTCCGCTGGCCGACGCTGACCTACGGCCGGGTGCACGGCATGCACGCGCTGCCCGGGATGGAGCTGGCCGACGCCGACCCGGACCGCCCGTCGGCGGAGGTGATCGGCGACTACTTCGAGGAGTACGAGCGAGCCTTCGACCTGCCGGTGCTGCGCCCTGTGCACGTCCGCGCGGTGCGGGACGCCGGCGACGGGGACGGCGGACTGCTGGTGGACACCTCGGCGGGGGAGTGGCGGGCCCGGGCCCTGGTGAACGCCACCGGCACCTGGGACCGGCCGTTCTGGCCCCGGGTGCGGGGACAGGAGCTCTTCCGGGGGCGGCAGCTGCACACCGTCCAGTACCAGGGACCGGCCGCGTTCGCTGGTGAGCGGGTGATCGTGGTGGGCGGCGGCACGTCGGCGGTGCAGCACCTGCTGGAGATCGCCGAGGTGGCGGCCGCCACGACCTGGGTGACCAGGCGCCCACCGGTCTTCCGCACCGACGGCTTCGGCGAGGTGGAGGGCCGGGCGGCGGTGGCCATGGTCGAGGAGCGGGTGCGGCGCGGCCTGCCGCCGCGGAGCGTGGTCTCCGTCACCGGGCTGCCGATGACCGAGGCGATGCGGCGCGCCAGGGAGGACGGCGTGCTGGTGCGGCACCCCATGTTCGCGGCGCTGACCCCCGACGGCGCGGTCTGGCCGGACGGTCACACGGTGCCGGCCGACACCGTGCTGTGGGCCACCGGGTTCCGCGCCGCCATCGACCACCTGGCCCCGCTGCGGCTGCGCGAGCCCGGGGGCGGGATCCGGGTGCACGGCACCCGGGTGGACCGCGATCCCCGCGTCCACCTCGTCGGCTACGGTCCCTCGGCCAGCACCATCGGCGCCAACCGGGCGGGCCGGTCGGCCGCCCAGGATCTCCGGATCCTGCTGACCGCGCCGCGTCCCGCGGCGGCCGAAGCAGCGGTCATTTCATCGACTTGGCGATAGCGGAGGACCTAAGATCCACCGCAGGCACGAGAAAGGCGGGTCGACCGTGGCCTACACCTACGGCCGAAGCATCACCCACTGCCCCTACTGCGGCGGCCCCTACCTGGCCGACGCCGGGTGGCCGCGGGACTGTCCCGGCTGTGGGGAGACCAACTGGGCCAACCCGGTGCCGGTGGCCGTGACGCTGCTGCCGGTGCGCGACGCCGAGCGGGTCGGCCTGGTGGTGGTGCGGCGGGACATCGAGCCGTGCCGCGGCGAACTCGCCCTTCCCGGCGGCTACATGGAGATCGGCGAGAGCTGGCAGCAGGCCGCCGTCCGCGAGTTGCGGGAGGAGACCGGGCTGGTCGCGGCGGCCGAGGACGTCAGCCTGTTCGGCGTGCGCGGCGCCGAGCGCACGCTCAACCTCTTCGCGCTGCTACCGCCCCGGGAGTCGGGCGCGCTGCCCGCCCCGGTCGCCACCCCGGAGGCCACCGAGTGGCTGGTCATCCACGAGCCGACGCCACTCGCCTTCCCCACCCACACCGAGGTGGTCGAGGAGTTCTTCGCCCGCGCACCGGCCGGCCGCTGAGCGCCGCGGGGTGCCGCCCGGTGGCCCGGACGGCACCCCGCTCACCAGGCGGGCGTCGTCAGGCGACGCCCGCCTCGGCCCGACGGCCCTGGCCGCCGACGGTCCGCCGGGCCGTGGTCCACCTCCCCAGCGCGATCTCGGCCGTGATGCCGGGCCCGAAGCCGGCGATCACGCCACGGGCCGACTCCGTCGCGCCGCCGTCCGCGAACAGCCGCTCCAGCGCGTCGAAGACCACGCAGCTCGCGATGTTGCCGCGCTCGGTGAGCGTGGCCCGGCTGTAGCGGTACATCTCCCGGTCGACGCCCAGGTAGTGGCAGAGGTCGTCCAGGATCCGCGGCCCGCCGGCGTGCACGATGTGGAAGTCGAAGCCGGAGACCTCCCCCCAGTTGTGCTGCGTGGCCAGGTCGCTCAGCGCCGGCGCCAGCATCTGCATCGTCTTGGGCACCCGCTTGTCGAGCAGGAAGTGGAACCCGGTGGCGCGGACCGCGTAGCTGATCCAGTCCTCGGTGTCCGGGACCAGGTGCGAGCCGTTGCGCTCCAGACGCACCCCGGTGCCGCCGCGGCCGCGTACCACGGCCGCCGCCACCGCGTCGCCGAACAGGCCGTTGGAGAGCAGGGAACCGACGCCCACGTCCACGGGCTGGTAACAGAGCGAGCAGAACTCGCAGGCCACGATGAGGACGTTGGCGTTCGGGTAGGCCAGGCAGAAGTCGTGCGCCCGGTTGATCGCGGCGCCGCCGGCGGCGCAGCCGAGCTGGGCGATGGGCAGCTGCCTGGTGTCGGACTTGAAGTCCAGCGCGTTGATCAGCCAGGCCGTCAACGAGGGCATCATGAACCCGGTGCAGGAGACGTAGACGATCAGGTCGATGTCCCGGACGCCGACGCCGGCGTTGTCCAGCGCCTGGTAGACCACCTGCGGCACCCGCCGCTTGGCCTCCGCCTCGTAGACCTTGTTGCGCTGCTCGAAGCCGGGATGGTGGAGCGTCTCCTCGATCGGCTGCACGATGTGCCGCTTGCGCACTCCGGTGTTCTCGATGAGCCGCAACACCAGGGGCAGCTGTGGATGGTCGGGATGCAGGGTGCGCGCGAGGTCGAGTGTCTGCTCCTGGGTGAGCACGTGTTCAGGAACTGCGATGGACGGTCTGCACAGAGTGGCCATGATCCCCTCCCCGAGCCGCGGCCGCGCCGGAGGCGCGGGCCGCGGGGTCGCTTGGTTGGTGCGGTGTCGATCCGGTCACCAAGTGACCGGAAGCTCGTACGGGTAGCGCCAGATGGACTCGTTGTTCCAACGCACCTCCTCGGCCGGGACGGCGAGCGCCAGCCGCGGGTAGCGGCGCAGCATCGTGCCGATGGCGAGCTCGAGCTCCATCAGCGCGAGCGGGGCGCCGATGCAGTGGTGGGCTCCCCAGCCGAAGGTCATGTGCGGCGCCGGCGACCGGTCGAGGTCGAGCTCGTCCGGGCACTGGAAGCGGGCCGGGTCGCGGTTGGCGGCCAGGTACGACACGTGCACCGTGTCGTTGGCCTTGATCAGCACGCCGCCGATCTCCACGTCCTCGGTGGCGATGCGCGGGATGCCGACGCCCTTGCGGAACGGGATGAACCGCAGCAGCTCCTCGAGTGCCTGCGGCAGCTTCTCCGGCCGGGCCCGCAGCTTGGCCAGCTGCTCCGGGTGGCGCAGCAGGGTGTAGGTGATGTTGCTGAGCTGGTAGGTGCTGGTGTCGTGGCCGGTCATCAGCAGGACCATGGCCATGACCTTCAGCTCGTCGGGGCCGAGGATGTCGTCGCCGTCCCGCGCCGTGGCCAGCGAGCTGATCAGGTCGTCGCCCGGCTCCGCTCGCCTGGCCTGGGTCAACTCGGCGAAGTAGGCCCGCAGTTCGGCCTTGGCCTGGATGGCGTTCTCCTTGTTGGCCTCCGTGACGTTCATCATGGCCACGGCCCGCCGGCGCAGTTCCGGGCGGTCGGCCTCCGGGATGTCGAGGACCTCGCAGATGGTGGTCAGCGGCAGTTCCATCGACACGTGCTTGACCAGGTCGGCCGGCGGGCCGTGTTCCTCCATGTCGTCGAGCAGCCGGTCGACGATGGCCTGCGTCTTGGGCCGCATCGCGTCGACCTTCGGCGCGGTGAAGGCCTGGGCCACCAGCTTGCGCAGCCGGTTGCTGGCGGGCGGGTCGAGCAGGTTGATCGACTCGGACTGCACGATCGGCTCGGGCGTCATCCGCGGGAAGTCCCGGCCGGCGACGGCGGCCCGGCTGAACCTGCGGTCGGTGGTGACGGTACGCACATCCTCATAGCGCGTTACCAGCCACGCCTCGCCCTCGCCGTAGGACATCTTGATCCGGGCGATGGGCGCCTCGGTCATCAGTTGCCTCAGCAACGGATCGAACTCGAGCCCGTCAGCGAAGTCGAACGGACAAGACCATACGGTGTCGGAGGTATCCACTCCGGGGCTCCCATCGTGTGCGCGCTTTCATTCGCGGCAGTCATCGGGCTGGACGACCGAGGGTGTCCCCCCGAGGCGGCGAGGTCATGTGCCGGGTGGGGGAAATTAACCCTTGCGTGGGACGAATCCGGAGCAGTTCCTTACAGTATTCCTACGCTGCGTAGTGTGCTCACCGGGACTTGGCGGGCCGGGGGACCCGGGAGGGCGTCGGGTGCGTCACAGGGGTGAGGGGTCCGTGACGGGGCGCGGGTTGTAGGGAGCGCACAGTGCGAGGGATGAGAAGGACCGCCGTCGCATTGCTGGCCGCGGCGGCCGGGGCGGCGCTGCTGCTGTCGTGCGGAGGCGCGGACGACGGCGAGCACCGGGGGGAAGGCGGCTGGCTCGTCACGGTGTACTACACGGCCGTCGAGTCGTACCACGACGGGGAGTCGACGCCGGTGACCGGTTGCCCGCGTCTCGACTGCGAACGGGGCGACGAGCCACTCGGCAGCTACCCGGCGGACTTCGTGGCGGCGGTGCGGGACGAGGGCACGGGCCGGATCACCAGCGGGCCGCACGCCGGCCGCTACCTCAACTGGTCGCACGGCACCGGCTACTGGCTGGACGAGGCGCCGCGGGACAGCCACGGCGAGCCCCTGCTGCCGTTCGTCTCCGCGGCGGCCGACGCCGAGGTGCTGCCGCGTGGGCGGGAGGTGCGCGTCGTGGACTGCGGCACCGCGGAGGACGGTTCGCCGATCGAACCCGAGGTCTGCGCCCGGCTGACGGCCCCGACCTGGGAGATCCGCGACGAGTTCACGCCCGGGCTCGGCGGCGAGCGCCACCTGGATCTCTACCTGGGGGAGGAGGCGGGCCCCGACTTCACCGAGGAGCCGCTCTACACGACGCTGGCGGGCGCCACGGTCGAACGGCTGCCCTGACGGCGGTCAGCGCACGGCCCGCAGACCGCCCGGCTCGGCGTCGGCCAGGTTGTCCGGCAGCCGGAGCCCCTCGCGCAGCGGCACCAGCTCGGCCTGGAGCACCAGCGCGGCCGCACCGATCGCCGGCGCGGTGGCGGCCGAGCGCGACAGCCTGACCGTCACCGGGTGGGTGGCCCTGGAGAAGAACGCCCGGTCCAACTCGCGCTGCACCACCGGCAGGTAGATCGAGCCGGCGATGGCCAGGCTCGGGCCGGTGAGCACCATCTGCTCCAGGTCCATGATGTTGGCCAGGGTGCGGGCGGCGATGGCCAGGTGGCCCGCCGAGCGTTCCAGCAGCTCCCTGGCCGTGGCGTTGCCGCGCAGCGCCGCCCGGGTGATGGCCGCGAAGTCGGCGAGCCGGCGCGGGCGCTCCTCCTCGGCATCGGCGGCGAGCCCGGCCTCGGCGGCCAACTCCGCGTCGGCGCGCGCCGCGGCGACCACGGCGCCCGGGCCGGCCAGCGCCTCGGTACACCCGCGCGCGCCGCACCAGCACTCCGGGCCGTTCGCGTCGACGCAGATGTGCCCGATCTCGCCCGCGTTCCCCGAGGCGCCGCGGAAGGTGATGCCGTTGACCATCAGGCCGGCGCCGATGCCGGTGCCCATGTAGATCGCGGCGAAGGTGGCGGTGCCGCCCACGTCCCCCGACCAGTGTTCGCCGAGCGCGGCGGCCGTCGCGTCGTTGTCCAGCACGACGGGCAGCCGGGTGGCCGCCAACAGCTCGCGGTCGAGCCGAAAATGCTCCCAGTGTCGCATCGCGGGGGGCACGAGGCGCATGCTACTTGTCTGATTCATGGGGCCGGGTGCGACGAGACCGAGGCCAAGTATCCTGCTGCGGTCGATGCCGGCTCCCTCGATCAGGGCGTCGACCTCCGTCGCCATCCGGGCCACTACGGCCGGTGGATCGTCGGTTCCGACGCCGGCGCGGGACATCCGGGCGACCACGGAGCCACCGAGGTTGGTGAGCACGTAGGTGATCCCCGCGTGGTCCAGGTGCACCCCGACGGCGAACCGGGAGGACTGGTTGAGCTGCAACAGCACCCGACGCTTGCCGCCGGTCGACTCGGCGCGGCCGGTCTCCAGGACGAGGCCGTCGTCGATCAGGCGTCTGACCACGGTGGAGATCGTCGCGCCGGTGAAGCCGGTGGCCTTGACGAGACCGACTCTGCTGATGGTGCCGGCCGCGCGGATAACGTCGAGGACGGCCGCTCGGCTGCTGGCGTGGGGAGTGGCTCCCGCCGGTCCGCTCACTGGATCCTCCGCATCGTTCACGGGAGTGCGCGACTTCACTATGCGTTGTGGGGGTAACGCTGCGCGTTGCTTAGTTTATTTGCTTGACGAAGCGCTGCGCCAGGGGCTTCGCACGAAAAGCTGGCGTGATGTCCAGAGTGGCAGTAAGTGCTTCTTTGGTGACGGATTGCGACCGCGGTTGTGCACGGGTCGTTGTCTGTTCGTGTCTTTGGAGGGTTGACTTTGTTAATTCGGCGGCTTAACAATCACATACCCCCGGGTGACCCCGCCCATGCCCCAACGATGGGGCAGGCCATGAGAGGAACAAGAATGTCCCTGCACGTGAGATGGCGGCGCGCGCGTACCGCGGTCATCGGTGCCGTTTCGGTCGGGTTGCTGGCCGCCGGTTGCGGTGGCTCGAGTGACAACGGCGGCGGGTCTGGTCCCGCCGACACCCTGGTCGTCTACAACGGTCAGTCCGGCGACTACGTGGCGAACTTCAACCCCTACGCGGCGTCGGGCAACATCGAGGGCGCGGGGACGATCTTCGAGCCGCTCTTCTTCTTCAACATCGCCCGCGCGGACGACCCGGCCCCGCGGCTCGGCACCGAGTTCCAGTGGAACGAGGACGGCACCGAGCTGACCATCAACCTCCGCGAGGGCGTCACCTGGTCGGACGGCGAGGACTTCACGGCCGACGATGTGAAGTTCACGTTCGACATGATCGCCGGCAACGAGGCGATCAACACCGTCGGCTTCGCCGGTGAGACCGAGGTCGTCTCCCCGACCCAGGTGCGGGTCACCTTCGAGGAGCCGTCCTTCATGGACGCCCAGCAGATCCTGGGCAGGGCGTGGATCGTCCCCGAGCACATCTGGAGTTCGATAGCGGACCCGGCCACCGACCAGATGACCGAGCCGGTCGGAACCGGCCCCTTCACGCTGGGCGAGTTCAGGCCGCAGGCGTTCACGCTCACCGCCAACCCGGACTACTGGGACGGCGAGCCGTCGCTGCAGAACGTCCAGTACCGGTCGCTCTCCGGAAACCAGGCCGCCGCCGACTCGCTGGCCGCCGGCGAGATCGACTTCAACACCGGCCCGGTTCCGGACATCGCCAACATCGAGTCGAACTACGACGGTTACAAGGCACTGACGGTCAATGTCTTCCCCGTCGTGCTCAGCACCTGCTCGAACGTCGACCTCGGCTGCGAGGGCCCGCAGACCGACCCGGCCGTGCGCCGCGCGATCTACTACGCCATGGACCGCACCCAGATCAACGAGTTGGCCTTCCAGGGCCTGGCCGGCGAGATCTCCCCCGGATTCGCGCTCCCCGACCGTGACGCGGCCTACGTCTCCGCGGAGCTCACCGACCGTACAGCGCCGGCGACCGCGGACACCAACCAGGTCGAGCAGATCCTCGAGGGCGCCGGCTGGAGCCGTGGCGGCGACGGCATCTACGAGAAGGACGGCGAGAAGCTCGAGCTGTCCGTGACCGTGGTCACCGGCTGGAACGACTACGTCACCACGCTGAACACCATGGCCGAGCAGCTGTCCGGCGTCGGCATCCAGCTGAACGTCAACCAGGTCGCCTTCCAGGAGATGAGCGACTCGCGGGTCAACGGCACCTACCAGCTGATGATCGACAGCTTCTCCCCGGGCGCCACGGCCGACCCCTACTGGAACTACAACCACTACTTCACCACCGGCAACACCGCCGAGGTCGGCAGCCCCGCCAACCCGAACTACGCGCGCTACTCCAACCCCGCCGTGGACGAGGCCGTCGCGCAGCTCGGCCAGATCGACCCCACCGACCTGGAGGCCCGCCAGCCGCTGTACGACGAGATCCAGGCGCAGCTCGAGCAGGACATGCCCTACATCCCGGTCCTCGCCAACGCCACCGTCAGCGAGTACAACTCCGACAAGTTCAGCGGCTGGCCGACCGAGGTCGACCTCTACGCCTTCCCGGCGATCTGGCAGAAGCCCGACCAGGCCGAGATCTTCCGGAACCTCGAGCCCAACGGTGAGTGACGAGTAATTCCATGAGGTACTACGCCCGGAAGCTGGGGTTCTACGTGGCCGCCCTGTGGGCGGCGCTGACCCTCAACTTCTTCATTCCACGAATGATGCCGGGCAACCCGGTCGACACGCTGCTGGCCAAGTTCCAGCAGCGTGGCGGCTCGGTTAGCCCCGAAACCCGTCGGGCCTACGAGCTGATGCTCGGCACCAACTCAGGTGAGCCCCTGTGGGACCAGTACTTCTCCTACCTGGGCAACCTCGTCCGCGGTGATCTCGGGGTCTCCGTAAGCGTGTACCCGGCCTCCGTCTCCCAGGTCCTCTCGCAGTCGATGACGTGGACGATCATGCTGGTGGGCATCGCCACCGTGCTGTCGTTCGTCATCGGAGTGGGCCTGGGGGCGTTGGTCGGCTGGCGGCGCGGCTCCTGGTTGGACAGCCTGATCCCGGCGACCACCGTGCTGGCGGCCGTGCCCTACTTCTGGCTGGCACTGATCTTCGTGCTGCTCTTCTCCACCACGCTCGGCTGGTTCCCGCTCAACGGCGGCTACGACGTGTCGCTGTCGCCCGGTTGGAACTGGGACTTCATCAGCTCCACCGTCGAGCACGGCTTCCTGCCGGCCCTGACGATCATCGTCTCCTCGGTCGGCGGTTGGCTGCTCGGCATGCGCAACATGATGGTCTCGACGGGATCCGAGGACTACATCCTCACCGCCCAGGCCAAGGGCCTGCGCGACCGCCGCATCATGACCCGCTACGCCGCCAGGAACGCCATGCTGCCCTCGCTCGCCGGCTTCGCGATCTCGCTGGGCTTCGTCGTCTCCGGCTCCATCATCACGGAACAGGTCTTCTCCTACCCCGGCATCGGCATGAAGCTGATGCAGTCCGTGGAGAACAGCGACTACGCCCTGATGCAGGGCATCTTCCTGGTCATCACGATCGCCGTGCTCGGCGCCAACCTGATCGTGGACCTGCTCTACGGCTTCATCGACCCCCGTACCCGGGTCAGGAACTGAGCGGAAGGAGCAGGCACCAATGACCCAACCCACTCCGCTCCCCGGGACCACCCCGGACGCGGCCACCGCCAAGCCCGTCAGGCGCCGCGGCGGCCTGCGCGCCCTGCTGCCGACCTGGTCCGCGCGGCTCGGCATCGGGCTCTTCCTCGTGCTCGGCATCGCCCTGTTCGGCATCTTCGGGCCCATGTTCGTGGGCAGCCCGACCGCCATCAGCAGCATCGGCATGACCGAGCCGAGCGGCGAGTACTGGCTCGGCACCACCCAGACCGGCCAGGACGTGTTCGCCCAACTGGCGCACTCCACCCGGGGATCGCTCCAGATCGGCCTGCTGGTCGGCGTGCTCGCCACGCTGCTCTCGGCCGTCTTCGGCATCATCGGCGCCTACGCCGGTGGCTTCCTCGACGAGGCGTTCTCGCTCTTCTCCAACGTCATGCTGGTGATCCCGGGCCTGCCGCTGGTGATCGTCATCGCCGGCTTCGTGCCTCCGGAGGACCGCGGCCTCTCGACCGTCATTCTGGTCCTCGCCATCACCGGCTGGGCCGCCGCGGCCCGCGTGCTGCACGCCCAGACCCTCTCGCTGCGCAACCGCGACTACGTGGCGGCCGCGCGGGTGGCAGGCGAGAAGCGCTGGCGCGTCGTCACGGTGGAGATCCTGCCGAACCTGCTGCCGCTGCTCGCCTCACAGTTCGTCTTCGCGATCATCGCGGCGATCCTCTCCGAGACCAGCCTCTCCTTCCTCGGCCTGGGTGCCAACGGCCAGCACACCCTGGGCACGATGCTCTACTACGCGCAGAACGGCTGGGCACTCCAGCTGGAGGCGTGGTGGTGGTTCGTCCCGCCCGGCCTGCTGATCGCGCTCTTCGGCTGCGGCCTCTCGCTGATCAACTTCAGCATCGACGAGATCATCAACCCCAAGCTGCGCACCGACGCCAAGATCGCCAGGGCCAAGACCGGTGGCGTCGCCGCCGAGGCGAAGGCCGCGGCCACCGCCGTGGCGCCGGAGCCGGCCGAGGCCGGCCGGGAGCTGGTGCTCACCGTCGAGGGGCTCAACGTCGTCTATCGGACCGAGAAGCCCGTGCACGCCGTCAAGGACGTGTCCATCACCCTGGCCCGCGGCGAGATCCTGGGCCTGGCCGGCGAGTCGGGCTGCGGCAAGACGACCCTGGCCTACGCCATCAACCGGCTGCACCGTCCGCCGGCCGAGGTCTCCTCCGGCACGGTCACCTTCCACGACCGCGGCGGCGCGGACATCGACCTGCTCAACCTCGGCGATGAGGAACTGCGCGCCTTCCGCTGGTCCAAGCTCTCGATGGTCTTCCAGGGCGCGATGAACTCGCTCAACCCGGTGATCTCCATCCGGGAGCAGCTGGAGGACGTGCTCACCACCCACAAGCCGGAGATGGGCAGGGCCGAACGGCGGGCCCGCTGCGAGGAGGTGCTGCGCCTGGTCGGGGTCGACCCGCGCCGGCTCGACTCCTTCCCGCACGAGCTCTCCGGCGGCATGCGGCAGCGCGTGATGATCGCGATGGCCATGCTGCTCGACCCGCAGGTCATGATCATGGACGAGCCCACCACGGCGCTCGACGTGGTCGTCCAGCGCGGCATCCTGCGCGAGATCATCAGGCTCCGCGACGAGCTGGGCTTCGCCGTCGTCTTCATCACCCACGACCTGCCGCTGCTGCTCGAACTCAGCGACCGGATCGCCGTGATGAAGGCCGGTGAGATCGTCGAGTACGCGCCGGCCACCGAGATCTACGAGCGGCCGAGCCACCCGTACACCCGGCAGCTGCTCGGCTCGTTCCCGAGCCTGACCGGGGAGCGCGGCGCCTTCGTGCGCACCGGCCCTGAAGCAACCAACGTGAACGAGGGGGCCGCGCGATGACCACGCTCGAGGTCCGCGACCTGGTGAAGGACTTCCGGATCCGCTCGGGTCTGCGCAGCTCCCGGCTGCGCGCCGTCGACCACGTCTCGTTCACCCTCACCCCGGGCCGCACCGTGGCCCTGGTGGGGGAGTCGGGCTCCGGCAAGTCCACCATCGCGCGGATGATCTCCCGCCTTGAGCGTCCGACGGGCGGCGAGATCGTCGCCACCAAGGAGGACGGCCGCCGGGTGAGCGACCGGGAGTACCGGGACCACGTCCAGATGGTGTTCCAGGACCCGTTCGCCTCGCTCAACCCGTTCCACAGCATCGAGCACCACATCGCCCGGCCGCTGCGGCTGCACGGCAAGGCGAAGGGCGGGCAGGACACCCGGCGCAAGGTCGAGCAGCTGCTCGAGCGCGTGAACCTCAAGCCGGCCGGCGACTTCGCGCCGCGCAGGCCGCACGAGCTCTCCGGCGGTCAGCGGCAGCGGGTGGCGATCGCCCGCGCGCTGGCGCCAGGGGCCGAGGTGGTGATCGCCGACGAGCCGGTGTCGATGCTGGACGTCTCCATCCGGCTCGGCGTCCTCAACCTGCTGGCCAGGCTCCAGCGCGAGGACCATCTCGCGGTGCTGTACATCACCCACGACCTGGCCACCGCGCGGCACTTCTCGGACGACATCCTGGTGCTGTACCGGGGGCGGGTGGTCGAGCGTGGCCCGGCGGACGACGTGATCCTCAACCCGCAGCACTCGTACACCAAGCTGCTGGCCTCGGCGGCGCCCAACCCGGAGGTTCGCGGGCGCTCGCTCGCCGAACTGCCGGGCGCGATCGAGGAGAAGGACCTGGCCAGGTCGTACGACCACACGACCGGGTCCTGGCAGTCCTTCGAGAACGCCCGGCCCATCGCCGTGACCGCTGCCGACCCGGCGGGCGGGGACCAGGCGTGAGGGTGGGCCCGGCCCGGCCACGCGGCCGGGCCGGGCCCGGTTCAGGCCGCTGTTGCGCGCAGCAGGACCAGCCGTTCCGGGAACAGGACGGGGGCCTGCAGGCCGGCGGCGGCCAGCGCGCGTCCGGGGAGCCGGACGCCCTCCGGCGTCCACCAGGGCAGGGGGACGCCCCAGCGGCTCGCGTTGCCGTCCGGCACGTCGCCGGGCGGCAGCGGCCGCACGTGATAGACCGCGTCGGGCAGCAGGCCCGGCAACCGCACGGGGCCCGGCGGATAGAGCTCGGAGGTGGCCATGGCCACGATCGCGAACACCGCGTCCGAGCCGTCCTCGGCGACCACGCCATGCACCTGATAGGCCGGGTCCGGGTGGTCGGCGTGCACCGCCGTCCCGGTGTGCAGCAGGCCGCGCAGCTCCTTGTACAGCGCCACCCACTCGGCGAGCCGGTCGAGTTCCGCCGGCTCCACCCGGCTGAGGTCCCACTCCACCCCGAAGTGCCCGAACAGCGCTGTGCCGGCGCGGAAGTCGAGCGGGTGCCTGCGGTCGGTGGTGTGCGCGAGCCCCGAGCCCACGTGGGTGCCCATGAGTTCGAGCGGCAGCAGGGCGTTGGTCCAGCGCTGGATGCGCTGCCGCTCCAGGGCGTCGATGCAGTCCGACACCCAGACCCGGTCGGTGCGCTGGAGGATCTCCAGGTCGACGCGGCCGCCGCCGGAGGAGCAGGACTCGATCTCCACGCCCGGGTGGCGCCGCCGCAGCTCGTCCATCAGCCGGTAGACGGCGAGCGTCTGGTCGTGTACTCCGGCCCGGCCGCCCGGCTGGTGGCCGGCCTCCACCAGGTCGCGGTTGTGGTCCCACTTGAGGTAGCCGATACGGTGGTCGGTCAGCAGGACGTCGAGCCGCTCCAGGATGTGGGCGTACGCCTCGGGCCTGCCGAGATCGAGCACCTGCTGGTTGCGGGCCAGCCCCGGGAGCCGGTCGCCGGTGGCCATGATCCAGTCCGGGTGGGCACGGGCCAGCTCGGAGTCCTCGTTGACCATCTCGGGCTCCACCCAGATCCCGAACTCCATGCCCAGCCCCGTCACATGGTCGATCAGCGGCGCGAGACCGTCGGGCCACGCCTCCTCCGAGACGTACCAGTCGCCGAGCCCGCGCCGGTCGTCGCGGCGGGAGCCGAACCAGCCGTCGTCGAGCACGAAGCGCTCGGCGCCGATCCTGGCCGCCGCGTCGGCGAGCCGGCGCAGCCGGTCCAGGTCGTGGTCGAAGTAGACGGCCTCCCAGGTGTTGACCACCACCGGACGTGGGCCGCTGGGGTGGCCGGGGCGGGCCCGCAGCTGCCGGTGGAAGCGGTCCGAGACGCCGTCGAGCCCGGTGCCGTACGCGCCGTACTGCCAGGGGGTGGTGTACGAGTCGCCGTGGTCGAGCGTGACCTCGCCGGAGAGCAGCAACTCGCCGGAGCCGAGCAACGAGACGGCGTGGAAGGTGCGTTCGGCGAAGGTGCGGTGGTTGCCGGACCAGGCGGTGTGCACGGCCCACACCTCGCCGACGCGGTTGCCGAACCCCGCGGTGCCGGCGGCCAGCAGGAAGGCCGCGTCGTAGCCGGTGCGCCCGGTGCGGTTCTCCCGGGTCCGCAGGCCCTGGGTGAACGGGGTGCGCACCGGAGAGCGTTCGCGCAGGTGGTGGCCCGTGAAGTCGAGCAGGTCCACCGCGTGCGGCGGCACCGGCAGGGTGAGGTGCACGGCGTCGACGGCGAACGGGGTGGCGCCCAGGTTGGTGACGGTGGCGCGCTGCCTGACCAGTCCTGCGGGGGTCAGCTCGATGGTGAGGTCGAGCGCGAGTTCGGCCACCGGGTCCTCGGCGTGCGCGGTGAAGCGGCCCATGGCCGTGTCGAGTTCGCTGTGTCGCACCTGGAAGGCGGTGGAGAAGTGCCCGCCGCCCCGGTTGCCGACCAGTCCCGGGGTGCCGAGCCAGCCGGCCGACTGCTCGGGCAGCACGGCGACCGGCACCGGGCCGTCCACGGAGAAGCCGATGGGCTGCGGCCGGCTGGCAAGCAGCAGGTCGGCGAGGCCGTCCGGGGTGAGGGGGCCGAGGTCGGCGCCCCAGTGCGCGACCCGGGGCAGGGTGCCGCCGGAGAGGTCGAGCACCAGGCTGACCCCGTCCGCACGCAGGTGGCGGAGGGCGTCACCGGTCGGGCCGGAGGGTACGGAAGGAGGTGCCACGGGGGTAGATGTCCTTAGCTGTTCGACGGTGCCTATATCTGTTGACTTACTTTATTCGGTTGCATAAGAATCTCTACCCGGTCTGAGGCAGAGATGAGTTTTGGGAGTTTTCAACGATGATCCGCCAAGCCCTGCACGACGGTTGGCACCTCACGGCGGCTGCCGGGCCGGTCCCCGCCGACATCGCGGGCCGCACCGTACCGGCCCAGGTGCCGGGCAGCGCCCACCTCGACCTGCTCGCCGCGGGCCTGATCCCCGAGCCCTACCTCGACCGCAACGAGGCCGAGCTGGTCTGGGCGCACCGCACCGACTGGCGCTACGCCACCACCGTCGAGGCCGCCCCCGCCGCCGAGGACGAGCGCGTCGACCTGGTCTTCGAGGGCCTCGACACCGTGGCCACCGTGGAGTTGGCCGGCCGGACGCTCGGCACCACCCGCAACATGCACCGCGCCCACCGCTTCGACGTGCGCGGTATCGTCGACGGCTCGCCCGCCGACCTGGTGGTCACCTTCCGCTCGGCCCTGGAGTACGCCGAGGAGGTGGAGCGCGAGCTCGGCGCCCGCCCGCACGCCTACGACCACCCCTTCAACATGGTCCGCAAGATGGCCTGCAGCTTCGGCTGGGACTGGGGCCCCGACCTGCAGACCGCCGGCATCTGGAAGCCCGTCCACCTGGAGCGCTGGCGCGTCGCCCGACTCGCCGAGGTCCGCCCACTCGTCACCGTCGCGGAGGACGGCACGGGCCGCGCCGAGGTGCACGTGACCGTGGAGCGCGCCGGACTCGGCGCGGACCCCGAGCTCACCCTCACCGCCACCGTCGGCGAGCACACCGCGACCGTCACCGTCCCGGCCGGCGCCACCACCGGCGTCGCCGTGGTCGAGGTGCCGGACGCCCGCCTCTGGTGGCCCGTCGGCTACGGCGAGCAGCCGCTGTACGACCTGCGGGTGGCGCTACGAGCCGCCGGTGACCCGGAGAGCGCCGCACTCGACGCGCCGCTTGACACGGCGGACCGGCGGATCGGCTTCCGCACCGTCACCGTCGACACCACCCCGGACGAGATCGGCACCCCCTTCACCTTCGTCGTCAACGGCGAGCGGATCTTCGCCAAGGGCGCCAACTGGATCCCGGACGACCACTTCCTCACCCGGATCACCCGCGAGCGCCTGGAACGCCGCGTCGACCAGGCCGTGGCCGCCCACATGAACATGCTCCGCGTCTGGGGCGGCGGCATCTACGAGTCCGAGGACTTCTACGACGTCTGCGACGAGCGCGGCATCCTGGTCTGGCAGGACTTCCTGCTCGCCTGCTCCTCGTACCCCGAGGAGGCGCCGCTCTGGGACGAGTTCGAGGCCGAGGCCAGGGAGAACGTGGCCCGCCTCACCAGCCACCCCTCCCTCGCGCTGTGGAACGGCGGCAACGAGAACCTCTGGGGCTACATGGACTGGGGCTGGCAGGAGCGACTCGAGGGCCGCACCTGGGGCCTGCGCTACTACACCGAGCTCTTCCCCCGGATCGTCGCCGAACTCGACCCCACCCGCGCCTACTCGGACGGCAGCCCCTACAGCCCCCGCTTCGCGCCCGAGGAGAAGCACCCCAACGACCAGGACCACGGCTCCCGCCACGAGTGGGAGGTGTGGAACCGGATCGACTACACCAACTACCGCAACCACGTGCCGCGCTTCTGCTCCGAGTTCGGCTTCCAGGGCCCGCCCACCTGGGCCACCCTCAGCGACTGGATCCACGACGAGGAGCTGAGCCCGACCTCGCCCGCGTTCCTGCTGCACCAGAAGGCCGAGGACGGCAACGGCAAGCTGGAGCGCGGCATGGCCCCGCACCTGCCGGAGCCCGCCGACTTCACCGACTGGCACTGGGCCACCCAGCTCAACCAGGCCCGGGCCGTCGCCTTCGGCATCGAGCACTTCCGCTCCTGGTGGCCGCGGACCGCCGGGGCCCTGGTGTGGCAGATCAACGACTGCTGGCCGGTCACCTCCTGGGCCGCCGTCGACGGCGAGGAGCGTAAGAAGCCCCTCTGGTACGGCCTGCGGCACGCCTTCGCGCCCCGGCTGCTCACCGTCCAGCCGCGCGAGGGACGCCCCACCCTGGTGGCCGTCAACGACACCGCCACCGCCTGGTCGGGCGACATCACCGTCCGCCGGCTCACCTTCGGCGGCGAGGTCCTCGACAGCGCTACGATCCCCCTTGTCGTGGCGGCGCGTTCGGCCGCCGAGCTGGAGATCGCCGATTCGCTGGTCAAGCCGGGCGACCCGGCGCGGGAGGTGCTGGTGGCAGCCGTCGACGGGGCGCGGGCCGTCCATCTGTTCGGCGAGGACCGTGAACTCGCCTACGACCCGTCCGCGTTGACCGCCGAGGCCACCGCGGTGGAGGGCGGCTACCGGGTCGAGGTGCGGGCCGCGTCCTTCGCCAGGGACGTCGCGCTGCTGGTCGACCGGGTCGCCCCCGACGCCGAGGTCGACGAGATGCTGGTCACCCTGCTGCCCGGCGAGAGCCACATCTTCACGGTGCGCACCGCGGCCACCGTCGACCCCGCGGCGTTCACCGCGGCGCCGGTGCTGCGCAGCGTCAACTCGCTGGCAGCCCCGCCGGTTCGGGCGTGAGGGTGGAGCGGTCGGAAGCGGTGGGCCTGGTCCTCGCCAGGCCCGCCCGGCTGCTCGGCGTCGAGCCCTTCTTCATGGAGTTCATCGCCGGGATAGAGGAGACCCTCGCCGAACGCGGCCTCTCCGTGCTGCTGCACATCGTGCCCACGCACGAGGAGGAGATCGCCACCCACCGGCGCTGGGCCGAGCGAGGCCTGGTCGACGCGGTCGTCCTGGTCAACCTGACCGCGGACGACCGCCGCCCGGCGGTGCTGCGGGAGCTCGGCATGCCGACCGTCGTGGTGGGCAACTGGGAGCCGGGGCCCGGGATCGCGCCGGTGGCAACCGACGACGTGGAGCCGGTGCGGGAGGCGCTGACCAGCCTCCTCGACCTGGGGCACCGGAGGATCGCCCGGGTGACGGGCCCCGCCCAGCTGCTGCACACCGTGGCCAGGACCAGGGCCCTGCTCGACACCTGCCGGGAGGCCGGGATCGAGCCGGTGATCGTGGAGGGCGACTACTCGGCGGAGAGCGGCGCCGCGCTGACGGCGCGGCTGCTCCGTGGCGAGGAGCGGCCGACGGCCATCCTCTACGACAACGACGTGATGGCGGTGGCCGGGCTCGGCGTGGCCAAGGAGCTCGGCGTCGCGGTCCCCGAGCGGCTCTCGCTCGTCGCCTGGGACGACTCGACGATGTGTCAGCTGGCGAGCCCGGCGCTGTCCACGATGCGCGGCGACGTGCACCAGTTCGGCGTCTCGGTCGGGCTCACCGCCGTCGAGCTGATCGACGGGGTGCCGGTGGTGCGGCGCTGGTCGCCGCCGGTCCGGTTCGTGCCCCGGGGGACGACGGCGCCGCCGCCCCCTGGGTGACGCGGCCACCTGTGGCGGCCCGCCGGAAGGCGGGCCGCCACAGGGGCACCGGCCGGGCGTTTTCTAGCTGGCCACGGCCAACGCGCCGGCCGGTACCTCGGTGGCGGTCTCGGTGACCGCGACCCGGCCGCCGAGGCGCGGTTCGGCGAGCGGTCCCGGGTCCCCGCTGAGCAGCAGCCGGACGGCGGCCCAGGGCAGGTTCACCCCGGCGAAGGCGGTCTGGAAGATGCCGGCCGAGGGGCGCGGATTGGCCTCCAGCAGCATGGGCTGCCCGTTCCGGTGGCGCAGTTGCACGTTGGAGAGGTAGGCGAGCTCGAAGTGGCTCACCAGCCGCTCCGCGATCTCCGGGTAGGCGGGGTTGTCCGACAGCAGCCGGTAGCGGCCCTGTTTGGCGCGGGCTATGCCGGCCAGCAGCTTGCCGCCCGGCGCCGAGAGGCAGTCGACGCTGACCTCGGGCCCGTCCAGATAGGGCATGACGATGAACGCGGGGACCTTCTCCCGCTCGTCGGCGGCCCGTCTCAGGGCCTCGGCCACGGCGTGCACGGAGACCAGCGGCCGCGCCGGTTCGAGCAGGTCCCGCATGCTGAGCGGTCGTTCGTCCAGGATCCGGAAGCCGAACGCCGAGTACTCGCCGGCCGGCTTGATGCAGACCGTCTCACCGGCCCCGGTCAGGTCCCGTACCGCCGCCCGCAGGCCGTCCGCGTCCCGCACCACCCGCCACTCGGGCACCGGCACGCCGATGGCCCTGGCCGCCTCGTAGGTGCGGCTCTTGCTGGTGAGCACGTCGATCGCGGCCGGTGACGAGGACATCAACCGGGTGCCGGCCGCCGCGAAGTCGTCGGCACGCCCCGCCAGGGCGTCCAGGCGCCGGGGCGGGATCAGCACGTCGATGCCGTGCCGCCGGCAGAAGTCCAGGGCGAACTCCGCGTAGGTGTGGTTGTCGACGCGATGTGGCTCGACCTCCGCCACGTCGCAGGCCGCGAGGGCGGCCGCGCCGCGGTCCACGTTGGTGCCGAAGATCCGGACCGGAGTGGCGTCGGGGTTGTCCCGCAACATCCGGATCACCTGAGTCGTGGCCGCTCCCGCGCTGCTGAGCCAAATCCTTAGTGCTATCGCGCACCTTCCCCTCATCACATCGGATGTGAAGCGGATCATAGCCCTGGCGCGTGACGTGCGTGTTTCACCGTCGAACGGCCGGACGGCACTCCTGGCCTGCGACGACGCCTCAGGGGTGGGCGGCTCCCGCGGGCCGCTCGGCGGCGAACGACGCCATCGCGCGCTCCGCCGTGGCCCGCGCCCTGCGCCCCGTGGTGAGCGCCCCCACAACCAGCACCAGCGCCCCGCAGAAGGCGATCACCCACCAGCCGGCGGTCCGCGAGCCGTTGGCCAGGATGGTGCCCACCACCGCCACGCCGAGCGCGGAACCCACCTGCCGCCCGGTGGAGGCGATCCCGGCCGCCACCCCGGCCTGGGCGCGCGGCATCCCGGTCACCGCCGTGTTGGTGATCGGCGCGTTCACCAGGCCGAAGCCGATGCCGAACAGCGCGTAGGCGGAGAACAGCAACCCGAGCGACGAGTCGGGTTCGAGCCGGGTCAGCAGCAGACCGCTGGCCAGGATCGCGACCCCCGCCGGCAGCAGCGGCACCCGGGCGCCGAAGTGGCCGACCAGATAGCCGGACAGCGGCGAGGCGAACAGCGTCACCACCGCCATCGGCAGCAGGTGCGCCCCGGCCTCGAACGGCGACAGGTGCCGCTCGTTCTGCAGGTAGATCGTGTTCAGGAACAGGAAGCCGCCGAGGCCGGCGAAGGCCAGCACCGCGATGGCGAAGGCCCCGCTGAACGGCACGCTCCGGAAGAACCGCAGCTCCAACAGGGGCTCCGCGCGGCGCGGCTCGTACCACAGCAGCGCGCACACCGCGAGCAGCGCGATCCCGAAGCACACCAGCAGCACGGGGGAGCCCCAGCCCTCCTTGCCGCCCTCGATGATGCCGAAGGTGAGCGAGCCGAGCAGCACGATCACCAGCACCTGCCCCACCGGGTCGAGCCGGCGTGGTTTCGGCGCCCTGGACTCCGGCACGAACCGCGCGGTGAGCACCAGCGCCGCCAGGCCCACCGGCAGGTTCAGCCAGAAGATGGCCCGCCAGCCGAACGAGCTCACCAGCGCGCCGCCCAGGATCGGCCCGACCGCCATCGAGATGCCCACCACGCCGCCCCAGACGCCGATCGCCCTGGCCAGCTCCTTGGGGTCGCGGAACGTGTTGGTGATGATCGACATCGCCACCGGGTTGAGCATCGAGCCGCCGATCGCCTGCGCGGCCCGGAACGCCACCAGCCAGCCCAGGCTCGGGGCCAGCGCGCACAGCAGCGAGCCGGCGGTGAACACCACGAGACCGATCTGGAAGACCCGGCGCCGGCCCACCCGGTCGGCGGTCGAACCGGAGAGCATCAGGAAGGACGCCAGTACGACGGTGTAGATGTCCACCGTCCACTGCAGCCCCGAGACGCTGGCGCCCAGCTCCCGCTCCAGCGACGGCAGGGCGACGTTGAGCGCGGTGATGTCCAGGCTGACGATCAGCAGGCTCATGCAGCAGATCGCCAGCACCAGCAGTCGGCGCCCGCGGGAGAGGCTCTCGGTTTCCGGCATGTCGCCTCAGGCTAGCCCCGGGCCCGCCGGCGCCGCGCGGCGGGTGACACCGACATCCCGGCGGGCATACCAGGGGAATACCGGCCCGCGGTCCGACGTTCCCCGCGTGCCGCCGCACCGAAGCCCAGCCAACGAGGAGGGCACGTGCCGAACACCTCACCCGAGACCAACGTCATCGCCTACCGGGCCGCCGAGCAGCTGCTCGACGCCCGCGACCCGCGCGGCGCGCTCAAGCTGCTCGACCCCGTGATCACCGCGCACCCGGAGAACACCGCGGCCCGCCTGCTGCGTGCCCGCGCCTTCTTCCTGGCGGCCCAGCTCCGCGCCGCCGAGCAGGAGTTCCAGCTGATCATCGAGCGCGAACCGGACAACGCCTTCGCCCACTTCGCCCTCGCCCGCACCCTCCAGCGGGCCAACCGGAACGCGGAGGCCGTGCGCCACTTCCGGCTGGCCGCCGCGCTCGACCCGCGCCCCGACTACCTGGAGGCCGCCCGGTTCGAGCAGACGCCCTGACGTCTGGTAGACCGTCCGCCATGAGGGTGAACGAGGCACGGGCGGCGGCCGCCGACTGGATCAGGGAACACGGCGGCCGCACGCCCGGCTTCCGCGGCTCGTACTTCAGCGGTTCGACCGTCGACCTGCCGGCCGACGCCGAGGTGCCGCCCGGCTCGGACACCGACGTCATGCTCGTCGTCGACGGCCCCGAGCCCGCGGCCAAGCCGGGCAAGTTCCGCCACCGGGGCGCGCTGCTCGAGGTCACCGTGGTGCCCTGGGAGTCACTCGCCTCGCCCGAGCACGTGCTGTCCTCCTACCACCTGGCCACCCCCTTCAGGACCGACACGGTCATCGCCGACCCCACCGGAGACCTCGGCCGGCTCCGCGCCCGGGTCGCCGCCGGCTTCGCCGAGCCGCGCTGGGTGCTGCGCCGCCGCGCCGAGGCGCGGGCGCGCGTCGAGCGCGGCCTGCGCGACCTCGCCGACGGCCGGGTGGACCCCGAGCGCTCCTGGCCGGCGCTGGTCCTGGGCTGGCTCTTCCCGACCGGCGTCACCACCCACGTCCTGCTCGTCGCCGGCCTGCGCAACCCCACCGTCCGGCTGCGCTACGTGGCCACGCGCGAGCTCCTCACCACGCACGGCACCCCGGACCGCCACGAGGAGCTGCTGCGGCTCCTCGGCAGCCACCGGCTCACCGCGGAGCGCGCCGAACACCACCTGCGGGCCCTCGCCGCCACCTTCGACGCGGCGGCCGAGGTCGCCAGGACCCCGTTCCCGTTCGGCTCCGACCTCACCGCGGCCGCCAGGCCGATCGCCGTCGACGGCAGCCTCGCCCGGATCCGGGCCGGAGACCACCGGGAGATCGCCTTCTGGCTCGCCGCCACCTTCGCCCGCTGCCACCTCGTCCTCGACGCCGACGGGCCGGCCGCCCTCCGGGAGGCACACCGGCCCGCCTTCGCCGAGTTGCTGGCCGACCTCGGCATCCGCACCGCCGACGACCTGCGGGCCCGCGCCGGCGCGGTGCTGCGCTTCCTGCCCACGCTCGACGCCTGGGCCGACGACCTTCGGCCGACGGCGCCCCGCTAGACCGCGAGCGCCCGGTGCGCGGCGGCCGTGATGGCCGTGGCGTCGATGCCGGCCTCCTTCAGCTGCTGCGCCGGCGTCGCCGAGCCGGGCATGGTCGTCACCGCGAGCCGCACCAGGCGCGGCACCGGACGGCCGTCGGTGAACGCGTCGAGCACCGCGTCGCCGAGCCCGCCCTCCGGATGGTGGTCCTCCACCGTCAACAGGCAGCCCGTCGCCTCGGCCGCCGCCCGCAGCGTCGTCACGTCCACCGGCTTCAGCGAGTACAGGTCGATCACCCGCACCGGGATCCCCTCGGCCGCCAGCTCGTCCGCCGCCGCCAGCGCCTCAGGCACCGTCACCCCGGCCGCCACCAGCGTCAGCCGGTCCTCGTCCGAGGAACGCAGCACCTTGCTGCCGCCGATCGGGAACCGCTCGTCGGGGCCGTAGATGACCGGGGTGCCGCCCCGCGTGGTCCGCAGGTACCTGATCCCGGCCGGCTCGGCCGCCATCTCCGCGACCAGACGCGTCGTCTGGTTGGCGTCGCACGGGTAGAGCACCGTGGACCCGTGCACCGCGCGGAACATCGCGAGGTCCTCCAGGCCCATCTGCGAGGGGCCGTCCTCGCCGATCGCCACGCCGGCGTGCGAGCCCGCCACGTTGAGGCTGGCGTGACTCACAGCCGCCATCCGCACGAAGTCGTGCGCCCTGGTCAGGAACGCGGCGAACGTCGAGACGAACGGCAGCCAGCCGCGCACCTGCATGCCCACCGCCGTCGCCAACATCTCCTGCTCGGCGATGTAGCACTCGAAGAACCGGTCCGGGTGCTCCTTCGCGAAGAACTCGGAGCGCGTCGAGTCGCCCACCTCGCCGTCCAACGCCACCACGTCGCCGCGGTCGCTCCCCACCGCGGCGAGCGCCCGGCCGTAGGCGTCCCGGGTCGCCACCTTCTCGCCCACCGAGAAGACCGGCAGCTCGGCGTGGACCCCGTGCTGGGACCGCGGCGCCGTCGTGGCCGCCGGCCGCTGGACGTCGACCCGCATCCGCCGCTCGCCGCCCAGCTCCTCGATCGCCTCGTCGACCTCGGGGAGCGGCTTGCCGTGCATGCCCTCGCGGTTCTCCACCGAGGCCACGCCACGCCCCTTCAGCGTCCGCGCCAGCACGACGGAGGGCCGGTCGGAGACGCTCAACGCCTCCGCGTACGCGGCGTCGATCGCCACCGGGTCATGGCCGTCCACCTCGATGGCGTGCCAGCCGAACGCCTCCGCACGCCGCGCGTAGGCGTCCAGGTCCCACTCGTGCCGGGTCGGCCCACGCTGGCCGAGCCGGTTGACGTCCACGATCGCCGTCAGATTGCTCAGCCGCTCGTAGCCGGCGTGCTCGAACGCCTCCCAGACCGAGCCCTCCGCCATCTCACTGTCGCCGAGCAGCACCCACACCCGGTACGGCATCGGCTCCAGACGGCGGCCGGCGAGCGCGACGCCGACCCCCACCGGAAGGCCCTGGCCCAGCGAGCCGGTGGCCACGTCCACCCACGGCAGCCGCGGCGTCGGATGCCCCTCCAGCCGGCTGCCGAGGGTGCGGAACGTCATCAGCTCGTCGTCGCCGATCGCGCCCGCCGCCTTGTAGAGCGAGTACAACAGCGGCGACGCATGCCCCTTGGAGAAGATCAGATGGTCGTTGCCCGGGTGGTCCGGCCAGTCGAAGTCGTACCGCAGATAGCGCGCCAGCAGTACCGCCATCAGGTCCGCCGCCGACATCGACGAGGTGGCGTGCCCGGAGCCCGCCGCCCCGGTGGCCCGCACCGAGTCCACCCGAAGCTGCTGGCCGAGCTCCGCCAGATCGATCTCCGCTGTCGTCGTCATGCCTGCCTCCCGCGACGCCCCGCCGCCCCGCCCCGGGCGCGGCCGGCTCGCCGTGTAGTCGCTTTCGTGTCCGTAGCCTCCGGGGCGAGGGCGAGTACCCCCGCCCCGGAGCCCCCTAACGGGGCGGGGGTCAGCCGCCGCTGACCGGCCCCGTCCTGCTGCCCCCGCCCGGCACCGGGCCCTCGTAGGGCCAGCGCAGCAGTGCCCCGAGGCCACCCACCGGCAGCCCGGAGCCCGCGCCGGCCCCAGCACCGTCCCCGTCGCCGAGCGCGACCACCTCGGCACCGGTCGCCGCCGCCGAGCGCAACAGCGCGTCGTCGGCCCGCGCCTGGTGCGGGGAAGGGGCACCCAGGTACTGCGAGTCCGTCCTGCGCACCGCCACCTGGTCGGGATCGTCACCCACCCAGACGTCGCGGCGCAGATCGGGACCGCCGGGGCGCACCAACAGCGCCGCGATGCGGTGCTCACGCGCCGCGTCCACCAGCGCCGGCACCCCCTCGGCCGCGTCGATCCGGCCGTGTGTCGGGGTGCGGCGGGCGTGGAACTGGTCCAGCACGCGCTCCGCGTCCTGTCGCGCCCGGTTCGCCCTGGCCTCGGCCACCTCGGCGTCGAGACGCCGGTTGTCCGAGCCCTTGGCCCGGCCGCCGTGCTCGGACTCCACGGTCAGCCCCCGCAGCCACTCGGGCAGCCGGTCCCGCACCGCCCGCCGCTGCCGGGGGTCGCCGGCGAGCACCAGCACCTCGACGCCGGCCCGTTCCGCGTCGCCGGCCACCGTGTCGGCGACCCGCGCGGCGTTCTGCTCCCAGGTGTTCTCGACCGCGAACTGGAAGTGCCGCTCCGACCAGTCGGCCCGCCCGGTCCTGTGCAGCGGCCACTGCTGGCCCCGCACCTCGTCGACGGGTCGCGGCCGCCGGCCGTGGCCGAGCAGCTGGAGGTCGGCGCCCTTGCGGTCCACGAAGGCCACCATGCACACCGGGTCGCGCGCCGCGTAGTCGAGCAGCGGCCCGAGCCTGGGCAACGGCGCCCAGTCGGCCAGCGGGGGAGCGGGCGGCGCCGCCGGCAGCGGCGTGTCCAGGGCCACCCGGCCCTCGGTGGCGAACACGGCGTGCCCCGCCGGGTCCGGGTCGAGCCCGCTCAGCGCCTCGAACATGGCCTGGCAGGTCGCCTCGTCCGCGCCCTGCTCGGCCAGCCGCTCGCAGGCGCCGCGCGCCTGGAGCGCGCGCTGCGCCGCCGCGTCCTCCGTGACCGCCGAGGTGTCGAAGTAGACCGAGGCCCACGGCCCCGGGTGGTGCAACAGGGGATCGAGGAAGTCGAGCTTCATGCCGCCACCTTCCCGAACTCGCGGAGCATGGCGTCGTCGAAGGCCGGCAGGTCGGCCGGCTTCCGGCTGGTGATCAGCGTGCCGCGCGCGGAGTCGTCGACGTGCACCTTCTCGTCGACCCAGGTGGCACCCGCGTTGCGGATGTCCGTCCGCAGACTCGGCCAGGACGTCAGGGTCCTGCCCGGCAGCACTCCGGCCTCCACCAGCGTCCACGGCGCGTGGCAGATGGCCGCGACGGGCTTGTCCGCCTCGAAGAAGGAGCGGACGAAGGCCACCGCGTCCGCGTCCATGCGCAGTGCGTCGGGATTGGCCACGCCGCCCGGCAGCACCAGCGCCTGGAAGTCGTCGGCCGAGGCCTCGCGCACCGTCTCGTCGACCGGGAAGGTGTCCGCCTTGTCCAGGTGGTCGAACGCCTGCACGTGGCCGGGCCTGGTCGAGAGCAGGCGCGGAGTGTCGCCGGTCTCGGTCAGGGCCCGCCAGGGCTCGGTCAGCTCCACCTGCTCGACCCCCTCGGGCGCCGTCAGGAAGGCGATCAGCATCGTATTCACCGTCTCTCGTAGCGCGACATCGCGATGGTCGACGACCCGAGTAACCCCAAGGAGCGCCCGGAAAACGCCCACGCGCCCCGGCTGATGTCCGAGCGCCCCACGAAAGGGCGGTTTGGCCGCCGCGTGGAGCCCGCCGGCCCCTGCTGATCGTTGGCTCTCTCGTGGCGTCCGTGACCGCGCCGCGCCACCAGGGGACCACTCACCGCACACGGGGGATGCTCATGAACGACTCCACGACCACGCACGCGCCCGGCACGCCCGCCACCTTCGGCAACGGGGCGTCGCCGGCGACCACGCTGGTGCCCACCCCGTCCGGCGCGCCGGGCGTCATCCCCGCGCAGACGACCGATCGCGCGCTGCCCCTGCGCCGCAGCACCGAGATCCAGGGCGACATCCTGGCCGGCTTCCGCAAGGACCACGTCCGGCTCCTCCTGCTGACCTTCGGCAACCAGCGCGGCGCCCGCGGCTGGCTCGACCGGCTCCGCCACCGGATCGCCACCACCCGGGACGTCGCCGCCTTCAACGCCGCCTTCAGCCGCGCCCGGCACAACTCGGCCGGCGACGACCCGAGCGGCCTCCGCTCCGTCTGGAGGTCGGTGAGCTTCACCCACGACGGCCTCACGCTGCTCATCGGCGGCGCGCCCTGCGCGGACGTGCCGCGCGGCAGCACCCAGGAGGCCTTCGCCCAGGGCATGGCCAAGCGCGCCGAGCTGCTGGGCGACACCGGGCAGAACGACCCGGCCCACTGGCTCTTCGGCGGCCGGCAGAACGCGCCGGTGCACGCCGTGCTCACCGTCGCCGCCGACCGCTCGGAGGAGCTGAGCGCCGCCCTCGCCCACGAGCGGGAGGAGATCGCCAGGCAGGGTCTCGCCGTCGCCTTCGAGCAGAACGGTGCCACGCTCCAAGGGGAGCGCAGGGGCAAGGAGCACTTCGGCTTCAAGGACGGCATCAGCCAGCCGGCCGTGGCCGGCTTCGACGAGCCGGATCCCGAGCACCCCGAGTACCAGCGCGGCAAGCCGGGCACCAGGATCATCGCGGCCGGGGAGTTCGTGGTCGGCCACCTGACCGACCACCGGCTGCCCTCCTGGCTGCCCGAGTGGATGAACGACGGCTCGTTCCACGTGGTCAGGCGGCTCGCGCAGGACGTGCCCGGCTGGTGGGCCCAGGTCGCCGACCAGCTGCGGGCGCTCAGGGAGCGGGGCGCGGTGCCCGAGGAGGCGACCACCGAGTGGTTGGCGGCCCGGCTGGTGGGCCGGTGGCGCTCGGGCGCCCCGGTCGCCAAGTACCCGGACGCCGACGTCACGGCCGCCCCGGGCGCGGAGCCGGACAACGACATCAGCTTCGACGGCGACTTCGAGGGGCGGGTCACCCCGCTCTGCTCCCACATCCGCAAGGTCAACCCGCGTGACGGGCTCACGGTGGACGAGGCGGCCCAGGAGCCGTTGGCGCTCAAGGGCGCCCTCGACGGCCGGCGGATCATGCGCCGCGGCATCCCCTACGGCCTGCCCTTCGACCCGGCCGGCGGCGCGGGCAACGGCCCCGACGCCCCGCGCGGGCTGCTCTTCGTCTCCTACCAGGCGGACCTGATCGCGCAGTTCGAGTTCGTCCAGCGCACCTGGGTGGACAGCGGCGACTTCCCCAGCCGGGAGAAGCCGGTGGGCCGGGACGCGATGATCGGGCGCGAGGGCGTCGTCTCCTTCCCGACCGGCGGGGCCGAGGGCGGCGACCCGGTGGAGCTGAGCCTGCGCCAGTTCGTCCGCACCGAGGGCGCGGTCTACGCGTTCGCGCCCTCGCTCTCGGCCCTGGAGCGGCTGGCCAAGGGCACCGTGCCGGTGGGCGGTGGGCCGGCCGCCGACCGCGTCCTCACCGCCGTCCGCACCCTCCAGCGCGGCGAGGTGGTCAGCACCCGCAAGGCCCGGCTGCGCTTCGAGGCCGACGGCGACCTAGTGGTGCGCGACGAGAACGAGACCGAGCGCTGGCGCGCCGGGGCCGCGGGACTCGGCGCGGTCCGGGCCGAACTCCGCGCGGACGGGCGCCTGGTGCTCGCCGACTCCGAGGGCGGTGCGGTCTGGTCGGCGCCCGCGGAGCCAAGCCCCGGATCGACGCTCGAGGTGTTGACCGACGGCGACGTGCTGATCCGGGCGGCGGACGGCACGGTCCTCTGGAGCACGGGCACGGCCCGCTGAACAGGCGCGGCGTCGCCCGGGCGACGCCGCTGCCTTCCCGGCTCGGGGGAAATCGTTTACTAACTTTCGGCCGCGGCAAGCCGGTTGGCGCTGTCGCGAGCATTGACGCTCTTGGAGCAGGGCGTCTAGCGTGCGCAGCGATCTCGGAGACAAACGGTTTCTCCATGGGGCCGCCTCCTGAGAAAACGGTTACTTCCATCGCCAAGGAGGACGATCGGATGACCCCTGAACCGAGCCGCCGCGCCATGCTCCGAGTCGCCGCCGCCGGGACGGCGACCGGCCTGCTCCCGTTCGGCGCCGCCGCGCCCGCCCTGGCCGCGGGTCCCGCCTCGCCCGCCGGCGCGCCGGGCGGCAGACCCGGCGCGCTGGACACCGTCCTCTTCGGGGACCCCGACTCCGAGCGGGCGCACGGCCTGGTCGCCGAGGACACCGAGGTCGTGCCGGGGCCGACCGGTGGCCGGGCCCGGGTGGCGCTGCCGCTCGCCACCCCCGCCGAGCGCGGCGGCGACCTGCGGTTCACCGTCGCCGTCGATCCCACCGCGCAGAACCACCTCACGCTCAGGTTCTGGGGCGAGGACGACTCGGACCAGAAGACGATCCTGCTGGTCGACGGCGAGCAGGCGAGCTACCGGGGCGCCGCCGACTACGAGCCGATCAACGCGGGCACCAGGGCGGCCGCCCTGACGGGTCGCTACTTCCTCGCCACCGCGCTGCTGCCGCTCGCCGCCACCCTCGGCCGGAGCACGGTCGAGATCACCGTGCGCACCGTGGCCGCCTCGGTCACCGGCCGGGTCACCGCGCGCTCCCGCCGTTATCTGGAGGCGTTCACCCACACCGCGCCCTGGGTGGATCCGCAGGCAGGTGACGTAACCGGTTACCGGAAGTCGACCGACGCCGCCCCCGCGTTGACCCCGGAGGCCGAGCGCGCCCTCGTCGAGCGGTACCGCGCCCGCCAGATCGAGACCTTCGACGCCCTCTCCCGGCGGGTGGACACCGACCCGGCCGCCACCATGTCGATCGTCCGCTACCAGGACGAACTGCGGTACTACGCCGAGGCCCTGGCGACGGACTGGTGCCCGGCCGCCACCCCCGAGCAGAAGCGGGCGGCGCTGAACCGGATCTTCGCCTCGATCGACGCCTACACCCGGCAGTACTACGGAAACGTCAGGAGCCTGGGCAACGGCGGCCACCAGTCCGACTGGGGCGGGTACCACTCGGCGCTCGGCGAGGCGCTGTACATCGTGGAGAACCTGATCGCCGACGAGGAGGTCCACGGCGCCGACCGCTTCGCCGCGCTGCTGGCCGAGCCCTTCGTCACCGGCACCGTGGACGGCGACAACAGCATCGCCGGCGTCGGCTGGGACGGCGAGGAACTGACCAGGTTCGGCGCCTGGGAGCGGGTGCTCAAGGCGTCCTTCGACTTCGCGCGCTCCCGGCTCTCCTACATCCACAACCAGGTGATGTACACCTACGAGGGCGCCTGGAAGGCCCACGAGGGGTTGCGGGTCATCGGCTCCGAGCACTACGAGGGCCGGGCCAGGAGCCACCGCATCGCGCTGGAGGCGCTCGGCGCCGCGCCGTTCCTCGGCGAGGAGGTGCTCGTCGACCGGGCCGGCCGCGAACTCGACCTCTACCACAGCCTGTTCCAGCACGACCGGAACGCCCACTACACCGAGGACTACCTGTGGGTGGTGATGCGCGGACTGGCCACCAGCAAGCTGGACGAGGCGGGGCAGGTGGTGCGCCGGCTGCCCTACGGCCGCCACCACACCGGGCTCACGGCGGCCGGGCTCACCCGGGAGAACGGCTACGTCGGCAACTACGGGGAGGCCACCAACTACCTGCCGTCCTGGTTCCACCGCACCCTGGGCCACGCGGGCGACGAGGAGCTGAACGACGAGATCCTGCGGCTCGCGCTGCGCAGCGTCCACGCCCGGGGCCAGACCCGCCACCAGTCGGTCGACGCCGCCGGCCGGCGGGTGATGCGGATGCAGCAGGTGGTCGACGACCGCAACTCGGCCTACCCCGGCCGGGTCGCCTACTCGACCGACGAGCAGAGCCCCGCCCAGGCCATGGGCTTCGCCTCCCTCGAACACCACATGGCGCGCCACGCCGAGCGCTACCGGGGCGCGGAGTGGGAGCCCTACTGGGAGTACGCCCGCGAGGCGGTCGGCTTCCTCCAGCAACAGCTGGTGGACAACCAGTACTTCAACCTCTTCGACTCCCGCATCCTGCCCAACCACCGCTACACGCTGGGCTTCAGGGAGACCTGGGAGTACCTCACCGCGGGCCGCGCCGAGTTCCCCCGCTTCGGCCGGGTGGCGGCCGGTGTGGTGCTGCTCCACACCGACCTCGACCGCTACACCGACGCCGAGTTGGCCAGGCTCGGCGTCGGCCGCGACCACCTGCCCGAGCGGTTCGCCTGGGTGGACATCGACAACCTGCTGTTCTGCGTGCGGGATGGCGAGACGCATCTCTTCGCCTCGCTCATCATGCGGAACAAGGGTGGCTTCCAGGCCAACGGCCGGCTGCACGCCCAACACGAGGGCCACGACCAGCTGGCGCAGTTCGCCACCGAGGGCGTGCTGCGCCACCGGGAGTACACGCTGCGCGCCCCCTCGGTCGAGGAGGCCATCTTCCACGACCGCTACACCGCGCCGGGCGCCCCGCCGCTGGCCCAGGCCGGCGAGCTGACCCCGGTCGCCTTCCAGCCGGGCGTCGGCCGCACCAATCGCGACAACTTCCGGGAGGACACCCCCTACGCGGGCTACCCGGAGCTGGCCGCCGCCCGGTACGGCCGCTACCTCTTCGCCGCCAACACCACCCGCGCCGCCCACCGCAACGAGCGGGTCCACCAGCTGCCGCTGCCCGCCGGGGTCCGGGCCGACCGGGTGCTCGACCTGGTGTCGGGTCGGCGGCTCCGGGTGCGGGACGGCGCGCTGCCGCTCGACCCGGGTACGGCCGTCGTGCTGCGCCTCGACACCAGTGAGACGGAGCCGGGCGCGCCGGGCCCGGTGGACGTCGTGGTCACCACGCCGGGCTCTGGCGCGGTCGGCCTCAGCTGGAAGCCGGCGGCCGGCGCCGCCTCCTACACGGTCAGCCGCGCCGAGCGCGCCGGCGGCCGCTACACCGAGGTGGCCCGCGGGCTGCGGGGGACCAGTCACGTCGACCGGGTACCGGCCCAGGACGCCACCTACCACTACCGGATACAGGCGGTGAACGAGCGGGGCGCCGGTCGCGCCGCCACGCCGGTCGCCGCCGTCGTGACGCCGGCGCACAGCCGGGCGCTGCGCGGCGGCCCCTGGCGCGACGACCCGGTGGGGGAGGGCGCGGCCGGCTCGGCCGTGGTGCGCGGCGGCACCGTCACCGTGACGGGCGTGGCCGGCACCGGCTTCGCCGCCGGCGACGACGACCACATCTACGACCGGGACCACCATGACTCGCTCTACCTGGTGAGCCGGCTGGTCAGCGGCTCGGTCGCGGTCACCGCGCGGCTCGCGGGCGCCGCCGGATCGGTCAACGGGGTGATGCTGCGGGACGCCACCGGCGGCTGGGCCCGCTACGTCCACCTGGGGGCGAACGCCGCCGGCCGGCTCGAACTGCGGACGCGCAGCCTGGACTCGCGGGAGGACATCGGCCAGGGCAACGCCGGGCAGAACGCGTCCGGCGGCATCACCCGCAGCCCGATGCTGGTGGACCTCGGCGAGGGCGTCGAACACCGGGTCGCCGACACGCCGTTCGTCCGGCTGGTCAGGCACGCCGACTCGCACCTGGTCACGGCGCTGGTCTCGGCCGACGGCGAGCGCTGGGAGCGGATCGGCGCCTCGGTCACCCCGATGGTCGGGGTGGTGCACGCGGGCGTCGCCGCCACCGCGGACACCGTGTTCCGGGCGGTCGCCGTCGACCAGGTCGAGGACGGCATGGCCCGGCCCACGGTCGCCAGGGCGGCGGGTGGCGGCGTCGTCGTCCACTGGAACAAGCCGAAGCACGCCGTCGCGTTCTCGGTGTACCGGGCCGACGCCGAAGGCGACGACTGGACCCGGCTGAGCGACCGCCAGCGCGGATTCTCACACGCCGACGACGCCCCGTTCGGCACGGTCCGCTACCGCGTCACCAGCCACTTCGCCGACGGCTCGACGGCGGGCTGAGGCGGAGGCTTGGCAGCCGGCCTCGGCCACTGAGCCGGTGCGGGCGGCTGGCGGCCGGAGCGGGTCTCCGGCCTGAGCCTGCTCCCCCGGCCGGCGCCCGGCCGGGGGAGCAGGGCCGGCGGGACACGCCGGCCCTGCCCGGCCACTTCGCCGCGTCGCACCCTGTCGCGCGGAGCGCGGGGAGGGGCGGGCGGGGGACAACTCGGCCCCGGCTCTCCGCCCGGCCCGGTGGGCCGGGCCGGGCGCTGCGCAACGGGCGCAGGGGGCCCGACCGGTCTACGTGGCCGCGTCGCGGCCTGTCGCGCGGGAAGGGGTGGGCGGGCGGGGAGGAACCCCGTCCCGGTCCCCCGCCGGCGGTCGCCGGCTACGCCTCGTGTTCGGTGCGGTCCTCGCCCCAGAGGGTGTGGAAGGAGCCGTCGCGGTCCACGCGCTCGTAGGTGTGGGCGCCGAAGTAGTCCCGCTGGCCCTGCACCAGCGCGGCCGGCAGCCGGCCGGCGCGCAGCGCGTCGTAGTAGGCGAGCGCGGCTGAGAAGCCGGGCGCCGGCACGCCCAGCGCGGTGGCCTGCGAGACCACGTGCCGCCAGCCCACCTGGGCGTCCCGCAGCGCCTCGGTGAACGTCTCGTCGGACAGCAGCGTCACCGGCGCCTCGTCGCCCCGGCGGTACGCCTCGCGGATCCGGTTCAGGAAGCGGGCCCTGATGATGCAGCCGCCGCGCCAGATGGTGGCCATGGTGCCGAGGTCGAGGTCCCAGCCGTACTCCGCGCTGCCGGCCCGCATCAGGTGCCAGCCCTGCGCGTAGGCCACGATCTTGGAGGCGTAGAGCGCCTGCTCCACGCTGTCCGCGAACCGGGCCGCGTCGTCCGGGTGCAGTTCGGGGCGGATCGGCCCGGGCAGCGACCGCGCGGCCTCGCGCAGCTCGGTGTGGCCGGAGAGCGCGCGGGCGAACACGGCCTCCGAGATCCCGGAGACCGGCACGCCCAGGTCGAGCGCGGTCTGCACGGTCCAGCGGCCGGTGCCCTTCTGCTCGGCCCGGTCGGCCACGATGTCCACGAAGGGCCGGTCGGTGTCGGCGTCGGTGTGCGCCAGCACCTCCGCGGTGATCTCGATCAGGTAGGAGTCGAGCCGGCCGGTGTTCCACTTGCGGAAGATCTCCGCGATGTGCGCCGGCTCGTACCCCGCGACCTTGCGCAGCAGGTCGTAGGACTCGGCGATCAGCTGCATGTCGGCGTACTCGATGCCGTTGTGCACCATCTTCACGAAGTGGCCGGCGCCGTCCGGGCCGATGTGCGCGCAGCAGGGCTCGCCGTCGACCTGGGCCGCGATGCTCTCCAGCAGCGGGCCGAGCGCCTGGTAGGACTCGGCGGAGCCGCCCGGCATGATGCTCGGGCCGTTGAGCGCGCCCTCCTCGCCGCCGGAGATGCCGCAGCCCACGAAGTGCAGCCCGCGCTCGCGCAGCGCCGCCTCCCGCCGCCTGGTGTCCAGATAGTGGGCGTTTCCGCCGTCCACGATCATGTCGCCCGGCTCCAGGAGTGGCGCGAACTCGTCGATCACCGCGTCCGTCGGGGCGCCCGCCTTGACCATCACCACCAGGCGCCTGGGGCGCTCCAGCGAGGCGACGAACTCCTCGGCCGTCTCGGCCGGCACGAAGTCACCCTCGTGGCCGTAGGTCGCCACCAGGTCCCTGGTCCTGGCGGCGGTGCGGTTGTGCACGGCGACGGTGTGCCCGTGCCTGGCGAAGTTCCGGGCCAGGTTCCGCCCCATCACCGCGAGTCCGGTGACGCCGATCTGGGCCTGCCGCGCCATGTCATCAACTCCTGTAGTCAGGCTGGTCCCACCCGTGCCCCCATGCAACCAGGGTCACGGGCGATCGCAACCGGTGCATGAGACAAAAAGTCTCAGCCGACCTGGTGCGGATCCGGACGAGTGGCCGGTGGCCGGCGTGGCGCGGCGATCTCCGGGTCGGGCCCGTCGATCCCGACCCGGGCCCTGCGGTGCCGCAGCTCGGACTCGGCGGCGGCCAGCTCGGCGTCGAAGACGCCCGGCCAGTCGTCCCGCAGCCGGCGGTAGCGGCGCACCTGCTCCCGGGTGGCGGCCAGCGCCTCCTCGTGCCGTTCGAGGGAGACGAGGCTCGCGGCGAGGTTCCCGAGCGCGTGCGCCAGCTCGGGCTGGTGCGCCGGGCTCGCCCGGTCGGCCGCGCGCAGCAGGTCGACGGCCTCCTCGTCGGCCGCCAGCGAAGCGTCCCAGCGGCGCAGCCGGTGCGCCCGCACCCCGAGCCCGAGTAACGCCCTGGCCAGCTGGGGGCGGTGGGCCTCGGGGGCGCGGGCCACCAGGAGACGGCTGATCGCGACGGCCTCCTCGTCCCTGACGACGGCCTCCGCGTCCCGCTCCAGCCGCGACAGGTCGCCGGCGAGGCACACCAGGACGTGGGCCAGCTCCGGCTCGTGCCGCTCCGGGTCCTGACCGGCCAGCGGCCTGGTCAGCCGCAGCGCCTCCTCGTCGGCGGCCAGCGCCTCCTCGTGCCGGCCGAGCTCGGTCAGCACGGAGCCGAGCCTGACCAGCGCGCGCGGCAGATCCTCGTCGTGGGCCGCCGGGTTCTCCGCGGCCAGCCGGCGGACGACCGCCACCGACTCGGCGAAGGCGGGCAGCGCCTCCTCGTGGCGGCGGAGCCGGTGCAGGTCGATGCCCAGATGGCTGAGCGCCTGGGTCAGCTCGGCCTCGTGCCGGTCCGGGTCGTCGGCCACCAGCTCCCGCAGGATCGCCACCGCCTCCTCGTCGACCGTCAGCGCCTCGTCCCAGCGGCCCAGGTTCGTCAGGTCGACGCCGGCGGTCATCAACGACCGTGCCAGCCGCGCCAGATGGTCCTCCGGTTGCTCCGCCACCAGCCGCCTGGCCAGGGCCACGGCCTCCTCGTCGACAGCGAGCGCCTCCTGCCACCGCGCCTCGCGGGACAGCTCCACACCCAGGTTCCGCAGGGCGTCCACCAGGTGGTGGCCGTGGCGGGCGAAGTCCTCGCCGGCCAGGTCGCGCACGAGGTCGAGCGCCTCCCGGGCGACCGCCAGGCCCTCCGCGTGCCGGCCGAGCCGGCCCAGGTCGACGCCCAGGTTGCTCAGGTGCCTGGCCAACTCGGCGGCGTGGCTCTCCGGATCCTCGGCGAACAGCCCGCGCAGAATCGCCACCGCCCGCTCGTCCACGGCCAACGCGGCCGGCCACTCGCCGAGCGCGGACAGCCTGATGCCGTGGTCACCGAGCCGCTTGGCGTGCGTCAACGGCTCGTCCTCCGGCAGGTCGAGCAGCCGGCCGGTGACGGCGGCCGCGGTGTGCACCAGCGCGTGTGTCGGATAGGGGATCCGCCGCTCGAGATCGACCAGCTCGGCGTGCGACAGCTCGCAGGCCCGCACCGCGTCGGCGATCGCCCGGTCGATGGGGCCCGCGCCCGAGTGGGCCACGGCGACGGCCACCGGCAGCAGCCGGCCCGGGGCCTCGCCGATCACCGCGGTCACCGTCCCGAGCGCGCTCGGCGTGTGCTGGGCCGCCCTGGCCAGCAGGGTGAGCAGCCGGGCGGCCCGGTCGGGGCCCGTGGTCCTGGACGACATCGTCGTAGCCTCCTTCGTGGCCGGTGGTGCTCAGGGCGCGGGCGCCAGCGCGGCGGCGACCACGGCCGCCCGCAGCGGCGGGCTCGCGGCCAGTTGGTCCGCGACGTAGCGCTCGACGAGCCGGGCCGGCAGGTGCGGGTCGAGCCAGCTGCCGGCGCGCTGCGGGTAGGACTCGCGCAGCCACTCGGCGAGCCGCCGCATGGCGTCCGGGTTGTGCCGGGGCAGCCCGGGGAAGTGGCCGAGCAGCGCCACCGCCTCGTCCAGGTCCCGGGCGCCGAGCACCGTGGCGGCCACGATCGCCGAGCGCAGCGCGGACCCGGAGAGGGTGAGGCCGGCCTCGGCGGCGCTCCGCTCCCACCAGGACTCCTCGTCGGCGAAAAGACGCCGCACCCCGTCGTCCACCGTGACCTGCCCCGTCTGGCCCCGCACGGTGGCGACGGCCGCTGCTGCGTGCAGCATCAGCGGCTGCGCGGGGTGGTGCGGCGGCGTCAGCGTGGCGGCGGGCGGCGCCGTGTGGAAACGGCGCGCGAAGTACCGTCCCGCCTGGTCGAACAGCTGCGCCTGGTCCTGCGCGGTGGTGGCCAGCGGGCCGAGCACGACGTCGGCCGCCGGCGGCAGCTCCCTGGCCGCCTCGCGTGGCAGCCCGGCCCGCAGCCGCGCCCACCACTCGCCGAACTCGCGGGCCGCGAGCACCACCCGCACCTCGGCGTCGGTGGCCGCGAGAGCCGCGAGCAGCGCGGGCAGCCCCGGCCTGGTGTCGGCGTCGTCGACGAACAGCACCACGGGACGCTCCCACGCCACCGCCGCGGCCACCGCCGCCGCCTCCCGGTCACGCCGCGCCCAGCCGTGCACCGTCTCGGCCCGCGTCAGCCGGTCGGCGCACTCCAGGAGCAGCCGCGTCTTGCCGGCGCCCGGCGCGCCCGACACCAGCGTCACCCGCCGGGCGTCCGGGCCCGCTCCCTGGCACCAGCCGAGCAACGCCCGCAGCTCGCCGTCCCGCAGCCGGTTGAAGCCGACCACCCGCTCCTCCGGGTTGAGCGCGGCCAGCACGCTGTTGCCCCGGGCCGCCGCGTCCTCGGGCCCTGGGCCCTGGGCGACGGCGTTCAGCCAGGCGGCGCGCCGCGCCACACCGGCCGCGTGGCGCTCCCAGAGCGCCGTGCCGGCCGCCGTCAGAAGACCCGAGGACAGGCCGAGCACCAGGGCGAGCCACCACGGGACGAAACCGGCCAGCGCGCTGCCCGCCCCGGCGGTCATCAGCACGCCGCCCATCGCCGCCAGCGCCCCCGGATGGCGCCGCCACCACCGCCCTTGACCGTTCGTCATCGCCGCCCGCCTCCCCGCCGGATTCCGGCCACCCGCTTTCACGCTACTCGCGGAAATGTCCCCGCCGGCCCCGCGGTTGGCTGCGAAACCGTCACACGGAGGCGCACGCCGGCGCGCGCCGCGGGCGCGCCCTGGCGGTCAGCCGGCCAGCGACGTCACCACCAGGTCGCAGCGGTCCCGCGAGCGCTCGACCAGCTCGGCGTTGGGCCGGTCGTTGCCGTCGATCCACGCCCTGGCCGCCGCCTCGTCCCGGCCGAAGCCGGTGTGCCGCCGCATCAGGCGCACGTCGCGCAGGTCGGCCGCCGCGTCCACGTACCACACCTCGGCCATCAGACGCTGCGCCTCCCGCCAGCCCGGCAGGTCACAGGCCAGGTAGTTCCCCTCGGTCACCAGCAGCCGTGCCCCGGCCGGCACCAGGTGGCGGGCCGCGACCGGCTCGTCGAGCGACCGGTCGAAGTCCGGCACGTACGCCTCCCTGGCCGGCTCACCGACCAGCCGGCGCAGCAGCGCCTCGTACCCGCGGACGTCGAAGCTCGGCTCCGAGCCCTTCCGCGAGCGCAGCCCGAGGCGGTCGAGTTGCGCGTTGGACAGGTGGAAGCCGTCGAGCGGAACGTAGGCGGCGGTGTCCCCGAGCGCCGCCGTCAGCGTCTGGGCCAACGTGGACTTGCCGGCCCCCGGCGGCCCGGCCAGCCCCAGCACCGTCCGCGTCGCGCCGCCGCCCGCCAGCGACCTGGCCCTGCCCACCAGTGCGTCGAGATCCATGGCCGGCACCCTACGGAACTCCGGATGCGGCGCGCCCGGCCCGCCCGCAGAATGGTGACCGCTGGCCCGCGAGACCCGAAAGGCGCCGCCCATGCCGGTGATCGAGACGCGGGGGGTGACCAAGAGGTTCGGCGCGACCAAGGCGCTCGACGGCATCGACATCTCCGTGGAGCGCGGCCGGGTGCTCGGCCTGCTCGGTCCCAACGGCGCCGGCAAGACCACCCTGGTGCGGGTCCTGACCACCCTGCTGCGCCCCGACTCCGGCCGGGCCACGGTCGCCGACTGCGACGTCGTCGAGGACGCCGCCACGCTGCGCTCCAGGATCGGTCTGGCCGGTCAGTACGCGGCCGTCGACGAACTGCTCACCGGCCGCGAGAACCTGGAGCTCGTCGGGCTGCTGTACCACGTCGGCCGGGCCGAGCGCCGCCGGCGGGCCAGGGAGGTCCTGGCGGCCTTCGCCCTGGAGGACGCCGCCGACCGGCCGGTGCGCACCTACTCGGGCGGCATGCGCCGCCGCCTCGACCTCGGCGCCTGCCTCGTCGGCCGGCCGCCCGTGCTGTTTCTCGACGAGCCCACCACCGGCCTCGACCTGCGCACCCGCAACCAGCTGTGGCAGTTCATCAGGGACCTGGTCGCCGGCGACACCACCGTGCTGCTGACCACCCAGTACATGGAGGAGGCCGAGTCCCTGGCCCACCACATCGCCGTGCTCGACAACGGCCGGGTCATCGCCCAGGGCACCGCCGACGAGCTGAAGTCCCAGGTCGGCGGCGACGTCCTGGACGTCAGGGTCACCCGCCGCGAGGACCTGTCCCGGGCGGCCGAGGTCCTGACCCGGGTGGCGGGCGCCGAAGCCCAGACCGAGCCCGAGTCGCTGCGGGTCACCGTGCCCACCGCCGGCGGCACCGACGCCCTGGTCGCGGCCGGCCAGGAGCTGGGCAGGGCCGGCGTCCCCCTCCGCGACCTGGCGCTGCGCCACCCCTCGCTCGACGACGTGTTCCTGACCCTCACCGGCGCCTCAGCCGACGAGCCACCCGACGAGAGCGCCCGGCGCGACGCGGGAGGCGAGGGCTGATGACCACCAACCCGGCGGTCGCCGCCCGCGACATCGCCGGCATCGCGGGGCGCAACCTGCGACGCCTGGTCCGCACCCCCCAACTGCTGGTCTTCACCGCGATCCAGCCGGCCATGCTGCTGTTGCTGTTCCGCTACGCCATCGGCGGCGCCATCGCCGTCCCCGGCATCTCCTACGTGGACTACGTCGTGCCCGCCGTCTTCCTCGAGGCCGTGATGATCGGCGGGATGGCCACCTCCATCGGCCTGGCCCAGGACCTGCAGAGCGGCATCGTGGACCGGTTCCGCAGCCTGCCCATGGCGCGCTCCGCCGTGCTGGCCGGCCGCACCCTGGCCGACCTCGCGCGCAGCGTGTTCGCGCTCGGCCTCATGGTGGGCCTCGGCACGGCCGTCGGCTTCCGGTTCCACGCCGCCTTCCCCTCGATCGCGCTCGGGCTGGTGCTCGCGCTCGTCTTCGGCTACGCCTTCTCCTGGCTCTACGCCACCATCGGCCTGCTCACCAAGGACCCGGAGACCGCCCAGGTGGCCGGCATCCTGCCGTTCTTCATCCTGGTGTTCGCCAGTTCGGCGTTCGTGCCGGTGGCCACCATGCCGAACTGGCTCCAGCCGTTCGCCCGCAACCAGCCGGTCAGCATCACCATCGACGCGCTGCGCGCGTTGTTCGGCGGCGGCCCCGTCTACCACCACGTGTGGCTCTCGCTGGTCTGGGCCGCCGGGATCTTCCTGGTCTTCTTCCTGATCGCCGCGCGGCTCTACCACGACCTCACGGACTGAGGTCTCCTCACCGGCCGGAACGCCGCCGTCGGTTGCCGGGCGCGCGCTCGTCACCACCAGAGGCCAACGAGTGGCTGTGACCAGCACCTTCCCAACAGACCTCCGTCGAAGCGCTTCGACATCGGTGTTTCGCAGGTGAAAGAAATGTGTATTCCCGCACAGTGCCTTGCTGCTCAGGTGCCCCGTCATTATTACTGTCCGCAGACGCAAGCGCTTCGACACCTCCCGCCCTGCCTCTGCCAAGCCTGAGCGCGCCACCTCGACGACACGAGCCACCCACCACCGCGAGCGGCACCGCATGCGAACGGAACGAAGGTGTCGACGCGTCAGCTGATCGACCGTCTCGGCCGCCTCGCTTTCGGCGGGGACTCCAACTGCGAGCAGCGCAAGGAACCACTTCGCCCAGGGCCGGCCATCAAGCCGGTCGGCCAACCGCGCAGGCACCTCCGGCGGAGCTGAGCCGCGCCGTCCCGAGCCCGTGCTCGTCGGCGAGCGACACCTCGCGGCGCCGGAGTCCGCCACCGGACCGGGAGCCGGAACAACCCATCGCCGTCCTTGGAGGGACACATGAGATGGCAACCCCGTACATCCATCAGCAGCAGGTCGGCCGGGTTCGGTCGGCTGGCCGTGATCGTCGCCGTGATCGCCGGGTTCCTGAGCCTCGCGTCTCCGGCTCAGGCCCAGGTGTACTCCACCTGCGACCGGTGGGGTCAGTACACCCAGGGCACGTGGACGGTCTTCAACAACATCTGGGGCGAGAACCACGGCACGCAGTGCCTGACCGTCGACAGCATCAAGTCCTGGTACGTCGATGCCAACCACTCCGGCGGCGGGATCAAGTCCTACCCGAACACCTCGGTCCGGCCCCAGACGCCGCTGTCGCAGCTGAACTCCGCAGGCTTCTGGTACAACACGTCGTCGGCTCCCGTCGCCGGCGGTGACCACTGGAACTGGACGAGCGACCTCTGGTCGACCGGCAACCAGGACGAGATCATGGTCTTCACCAGCTGGTCCGGGGGAACGGCAGGCGGCTGGGGAAGGCAGATCGCGTCCAACGTGACCATCGGCGGCGTCCTGTACGCGTCGGTCTGGCAGGCCGATCCCGGCTGGAACGTCCTGCAGCTCATCCCCGCCCGGCAGAGCGACACCGGCACCATCGACGCCGCGGCGGTCTGGCGATGGGCCGCGTCGCAGAACCTCCTGCGCAACACCACCTTCGACACGATGCAGTTCGGCCTCGAGATCACCTCGACCAGCGGCGTGCAGAAGCGGTACTCGCTGAACGCCTACAGCGCCTGGTGGAGCAACACCTCCGGCGGCGGATCAAGCATCTAGGGTCTGTTGGGACCGTGCTGGTCACAGCCACTCGTTGAGGACTGTGACCAGCACGGCGGCCTCGTACCGGGATGGCGAGCGTGTCGCACCTCGTGGCCACGGCCCGGTGGTGCTTGAGGCGATTGATCCCGCACTCGACGTGCATGGCGCTCGCGGTGGTCGGCCATGTCGAACTTCGGCGGCCGAATCCGGGAGCGTCCCAGGGACAGCGCCCTCGTTCTGGACCTGCTCGCCGCCGAAGGGCCCTGGGGGAGGGTTCGGCGCTGTGGGGTTCTCCCTCGACGGTTACACGGCGGCCGCGTTGGTCGGCGCGCGGGTGGTTCCTGGCCTGGTGGGGGGGATGGTGGAGGCGCGGATCCCATCGCCGCCTCTCCCGGACCCCGCGACCAGGAGCAGGTGGACGATGGTCTTCAGCGGCACGGCCACCGGCCGGTGTTTCCCGCAGCGCGCGTTACGCCTCGGCAGCGGCAACCATCGGCGTGAGCACGTCCGCGCTCGCTCTCCACTCCCGACCGCTGCCGTCCAGCGGCCGCATGTGAGCCTGGGCCCGAACGACCCGGCCGGAGCCGCACGCCGAGACCGCTGAAGATCAAGCGCCGGTCATCACGGAGACGAACCGGCCAGGGTGCCCTTCACGTTCTGGGATCTCCGGGATCATCAGAATGCCTCGCAGACCACCATGCACGATCCGGCATGCGGAACTTGGCACCGTGCACTCTGGCTGGCCGTCAGGGCCCCTTCTACGGTCGTGGCGACGGACCGTCCCCTTCGTGCGAAGGAATGACCGGCGGCCGTCCAACGGGTTCGGACCCAGACGAAGGGTTGATGTGATCAGGATGAGTAAGGCATCCGCAGCCGAGTCGACTTCCGCTCCACGGCGCACGTGGGCCAGCCGTTCGGCGTTCGTCGCCGCCGGCGCCGCCACGGCCCTCACCATGTCGGGCACCCTCTCCACCGCGTCGGCGCAGCAGGAGACCTACTGGGCATTCGCGAACGTCGAGACGGTCAGGTGCCTCTCCGGGGCGCCGAGCGGCAATGTGTGGGCAGGGAGCTGTAGCGAAGGCGGGCACTACCAGCACTGGGACTTCCTCAGCAACAGCGGCGAACAGAGCCGAATCAGGAATCGGGAGACCGGCCGATGCCTGACGACCGGCAGCAGCTCGGGGCCGGATCCCGTCTGGCTGGCACCGTGCAACGAACCGAATCAGCTGTGGCACTACGAAGACTCGAACTCGGACGGAATCGGAACGATCCAGTCCATGGACACCGGGCACTTTCTGCGGACCAGCGACGTAAACGACGACGTCTACGCCACGACCCTCGGTGTCGTCCCTGGTCAGCACTATCTGTGGGCCGGTGCGCACAACTGATGTGAGGTCCAGAGAGGTTGACACGACTCATCCGGACTCGTGTCACCGGCGGATGCAGACCGCTGTCACCAGCGGTCTGCATCCGCCACACCCTGACCGGCGCTACTCCAACGATCGTGTCGCTCCGGCCGGAGGTGGCGGCCGGTGGCTGCTGCTGTGCCGCCGACGTGGGGCAGGATCGGGGCATGCGGATTCTCGTACTCGGCGGCGGGTGGTTTCTTGGTCGCCGCATCGCGGAGCAGGCTCTCGAACGTGGCTGGGGGCGACACGTTCAGCCGTGGCCTGTCGGGCCGGGACGTTTCCGGTGTTCGGGCCATTCGTGGTGATCGCACGGTGGACGAGGACCTGAAACGGCTGGCTGATGCCGGTCCGTGGGATGCCGTGATCGACACGTCGTCGGCGGACTTCGCGCCGCGGCGGATTCTCGCCGGGGCTCGCGCCCTGGAGCCGGCAGTCGAGCGGTATGTGTACGTGTCGACGGTCAACGCTAGGGGCCCGGCGAAACAGCCCACGATCAACTGGCAACCACCACGACACCCAAACCGAAGTGCGCAGCGCTCAGGCCGGCCCGGACCACTTCCCGCAGTGCCCCGCGCATTGCCTTCATGTCGGAGTTGTACCTCTTCCGACGCCGCTTTGGGATCGGCGGCTGGGCCCTCGGGCCACTGCTCCACCATCATCCCCGTCCCGCGTGATCGCGGCTTGGCCGGGTGACAGCCGCTGGCCGCGGTCGGACCGGCGGTGCGGTTCCGGCCGCGGCCGGTGTGCGGCGTCGCCGATCAGAAGTCGAACTCGTCGATGTTCTCCGCGTCGAAGACCGTCGGCGGGCCGAGCACCACCACGCCGTCCGCGCCCACCTCGTACTCGCCGAGTTCACCGGCCGTGAAGGTCTCGCCCTCGGCGCCCGTGATCTGCCCGGAGGCCAGCGCCGCGCCGGCGTAGGCCGCCAGGTAGCCCAGGTCGGCCGGGTCCCACAGGGCGAACGACTCCACCGTGCCGTCGGCCACGAACTCCCGCATCTGGTTGGGCGTGCCGAGCCCGGTCAGTGCCACCTCGCCCTGGTACTCGGAGCCCGACAGGTAGCGGGCCGCCGCCGCCAGCCCGACGGTGGTCGGCGACACGATCCCGGCCAGGTCGGGGTAGGAACGCAGCAGGCCCTGGGTCTCCTGGAACGACTTCTCGTCCTCGTCGTTGCCGTAGGCCACGGTCACCAGCTCGATCTCGGCGTACTCGGGCTTCGCCAGCTCCTCCTCCATCAGCTCGATCCAGGTGTTCTGGTTGGTGGCGTTGGGGGTCGCGGAGAGGATGGCGATCTGCCCGGCGCCGCCGATCTGTTCCGCGATCAGCTCGACCTGGATCTGGGCGATCCCCTCCGCCGTCGCCTGGTTCACGAACAGGTCGCGACACTCGGGGCTGGCGTCCGAGTCGAACGTCACCACGTGCGCGCCGGCCTCGCGCGCGGCGTTGAGCGCCCCGCACACGGCGTTGGGGTCGTTGGCCGCGGTCGCGATCACGTCGGTGCCCTGCTGCGAGAGGGTGTTGACGTAGCTCACCTGCGAGGAGGCGCTGGCCTCCGAGGGACCGACCTCCTTGTACTCGCCGGCGAACTCCTCGACCGCCGCCCGGCCGCCCTCGTTGGCCACCGTGAAGTAGGGGTTGTTGACCTGCTTGGGCAGGAAGGCGACGCTCAGGCCCTCGACCAGCGGCGCGTCGGGGTCGGCCTCGGCCGTCGAACGGGCGCCCCCGCCGCCGGTCTCCTCCTCGCCGCGCGTGGTGCCTGAGCAGCCGGCCGCGGCGAGCAGCGCGGCCAACGCGAGGGCCGTGACGCCGGCGCGGCGACGACGGTGGGCGGGTCGGCTGTGCGGGTACATCGGACCACTTCCTTCCGTGCAGAGCGATTCCGGTAGGTGGAGGGGAGGGAGGTGCGACGGTCCCGTCACGTGGCGCGCCGGCGAAGTCTGGCGCGGGCCAGCGCCACGGCGTTGGGTATCACCACCGAGGCGATCAGCAGCGAGCCGGTGACGATGTCGAGTGTGTCGGCCCGCACGTCGGCGAGTTGGAGGGCGTTGCGCAGCGTCGCGAGCAGCAGCACCCCGGCCAGCACCCCGAGCAGCGTGCCCCGGCCGCCGAAGATGGACACTCCGCCCAGCAACACGGCGGCCACCACGGCCAGTTCGAGGCCCTCGCCGTTGTCGGCCCGCGCGCTGGCGTACCGCAGCGTCCAGTAGACGCCGGCCAGGCCCGAGACCGCGCCGCAGGCCACGAAGAGCCAGAACCTGGCCCTGGCCACCGGGACACCGGCGAACGCGGCCGCCTCGGCGTTGTTGCCGATGGCGTACAACTGCCGCCCGAACGGCGTCAGATGCAGCGTCACGCCGAAGCCGACGGCGAGCAGGAGGGTGATCACCATCGCCCAGGGCAGTGCCCCGCCGGCCACCGTTTCGACCGCCGCGCTCGTCCAGTCGGTCGGGAAGTCGGCCACCGCCTGGTCGCCGAGGACCACGAACGCCAGCCCCCGGTACGCCGCGAGCGTGCCGATGGTCACGGCCAGCGACGGCAGTCCGAAGCCGGTGACGAAGAGCCCGTTGACGGCGCCGAGCAGCGCGCCGAGCGCCACCGCCGCCACCACGATCAGCTCCAGCGGCCAGCCGGAGAGCCAGAGTTGACCCATCACCGCGCTGCACAGGCCGAGCGTGCTCGCCACCGACAGGTCGATCTCACCGGTGATCACCACGAGCGTCACCGGCAGCGCGATCAGCAGCACCGCCACCGCGTCGAGCATCAGGAACCTGGCGTTGCGCGCGTCGGCGAAGCCGTCCACGCCGAGCCCCGCGCCCACCACCACGAGCAGCAGGACCAGGACGACCGCGCTCTCCCACCGCACCAACGAGGCCAGCCCGGCCCGGGCCCGGACGTCCCGCGACTCCTGGGAACTCGCGTAGAGCGTGTCACGCACCATCGAACACCCTCCTGCTCCGCCGGCCGGCCACCCGGGCCGCCAGCAGTCGGTCGAGCCCGATCGCCGCGAGGATCAACCCGCCCACCACGGCCTGCTGCCAGAACGGATCCACCCGCAGCACCGCGAGCGAGCTGCCGATGGTGGTCAGCAGCAGCGCGCCGAGCGCCGCGCCGTACGCCGACCCGCTGCCACCGAAGATCGCCACCCCGCCGACCACCGCCGCGGCCACCACCTGGAGTTCGAGCCCGGTGCCCACCGTGGCGTCCACCGTGCCGAACCTGGCCGCGTGCAGCACCCCGGCGAGGCCGGCGAGCGCGCCGCTCGCCACGAAGGCGCCGAACACCCGCCGCCCGACCGGGATCCCGGAGAGCCGGGCCGCCGTCGGCTCCGAGCCGATCGCGTACAGCTCACGACCGCCGCGGTACGAGCCCAGGTAGCTCCCCACCAGCGCGAGCACCGCGACCGCGATCAGCGCCAGCACCGGCACCCCGAGCACCGTCGCGGTGCCGAAGTCCAGGAAGCCGCGCGGCATGTCGGCGGCGTTGATCTGCTCGCCCGCCGCCCAGCTGTGGTCGACGCCGCGGAAGACGTACAGCGTGCCCAGCGTGATCACCAGCGCCGGCACCCGGGCCGCGGCGATCAGCGCGCCGTTGACCACCCCGCACAGCGCGCCGAGCGCGAGCCCGGCGAGCAGCGCGAGGGGGATCGGCGTGCCGGGCGCCGAGGACATCAACTGGCCGGTGCCGAAGGCCGCGAGGCCCAGGACCGAGCCGACCGAGAGGTCGATGTTGCGGGTCACGATCACCAGCGTCTGGCCGACCGCGAGCACCACCAGGATGGCGGCGCTCAGCAGCACGTCCTGGATCGACTGGGCGGAGAGGAAGCGGGAGTTGGACGCCGCCGTCACCGCTACCAGCGCCGCGAGCGCCAGCAGCACCCCCAACTCCCTGGCCGCGCCGAGCCGGCGCAGTCCCTCGCCGCGGCGCGGACGCGCCGGCCGCTGGCTGGGCGGGGCCACCGAGGAGTCCGTGCCGGTCGCGCTCATGCCGCCACCCCCCGCTGCCCGGTGGCCGCGAACATCACCGACTCCTCGGTGGCCTCGTCCCGCGACAGTTCGGCGGTGACCCGGCCCTCGCGCATCACCAGCACCCGGTCGGCCATGCCGAGCACCTCCGGCAGTTCCGAGGAGACCATCAGTACCGCGAGGCCCTCGCCGGCGAGCCGGGACATGGTCCGGTGCACCTCGGCCTTGGTGCCGACGTCGATGCCGCGGGTCGGCTCGTCCACGATCAGCACCCGCGGCCCGGTCGCCAGCCACTTGGCCAGCACCACCTTCTGCTGGTTGCCGCCGGAGAGCGTGGCCACCGGATCGGCGAGCCGACCGAACCGCACCCGCAGCCGCTCGGCCCACTCGGCCGCGGCCCGCCGCTCGCCGCCGCCGGTCAGCAGGCCGAGCCGGGTCAGGTGGCGCAGCCGGGTCAGGGTGGCGTTGCGCTCGATGGACAGCTCCATCACGAGCCCCTGCTGCCGGCGGTCCTCGGGCACCAACGCGAGGCCGGCGGCCATCGCCCGGGCGGGGGAGCCCGGGGGCAGCCGGCGACCGGCGACCAGGACCTCGCCGGTGTCGTAGCGGTCCACGCCGAAGACCGCCCGCACCACCTCGCTGCGGCCGGCGCCCACCAGGCCGGCCAACGCCACGATCTCGCCGGCGCGCACCGAGAAGCCGACGTCGTGGAAGACGCCCGCCCGGCCAAGGCCGCGCACCTCGAGCACGGTCTCGCCCGGCTCGGTCTCCTCCTTCGGGAACAGCGCGGCGATGTCCCGGCCGACCATCCGGCGCACCACGGTCTCCGGCGTCACCTCGGCGACGGGATCGGTGGAGACCAGGCCGCCGTCGCGCAGCACGGTGATGTCGTCGGAGAGCGAGAAGACCTCGTCGAAGCGGTGCGAGATGAACAGCACGGCGGCGCCGCGCCGGCACAGGCCGCGGACCACCGCGAACAGCCGCTCCACCTCGACGCCGGAGAGGGCGGCGGTCGGCTCGTCCATCACGAAGACCCGCGCCTCGACGGACAGGGCCTTGGCGATCTCGACGAGTTGCTGGTCGGCGATGGACAGGCCACGGGCCGGCCGGTCGGGATCGACGGCGACGCCGAGCCGTTCGAAGAGCCGGGTCGTGGCGGCGCGCAGCGCGGCCCGGTCGATGCGGCCGAGGCGGGTGGTGGGCTGACGGCCCATGAAGATGTTCTCGGCGACGGACAGGTCGGGGAAGAGGGTGGGCTCCTGGTAGATGACGGCGATCCCGGCGTCCAGCGCCGCGGCCGGGCCACCGAGCCGGGTCGGCCGTCCGTCGAGCACGACCGCCCCGGTGTCGGGCTGGTGGACGCCGGCCAGCATCTTGACGATCGTCGACTTGCCGGCGCCGTTCTCCCCGACGAGGGCGTGCACCCGGCCGGGTTCGAGCGATAAGGACACGTCCCGCACGGCGGCGACGGGCCCGAAGGACTTGGTGACCTCGCGTAGTTGGAGCAACGACACGGCACTCCTTCGTCACGCGGTGAAACGATTCAACCTCGCGCTGTCGACCGTAGGGGGCACGTTCTGCCCATGTCAATAGCCGTGCGGTGGTCGGGCGTTGCCCGACAAATGTCGCGCGCGGCGCTTCGCGCGCGGCGCCATAGCGGTTGCCGCGCCGCGGTCAGACGTCGGCCAGCGGGGTGCTTCGCGCGCGGCGCCATGGCGGCTGCCGTGGGGTGTGCCGTGCGGCTCATCGATGTCGGCTTCTGCGGGCCGGCGGTGACCCGCTCCTCCGCCCCGGTCAGACGTCGGCCAGCAGGCCGTCGAGTGGCGGGGGCACCCGGTCGGGGTCGAGCGCCTCGACGAGGACGTGGCCGTAGCGGATCTTGCGCCCCTTCTTGGTGCCGAGGAAACGCCGCAACTGCTGCTGCGGGGTGCGGCTCCGCTGCGCGGGCTGGCGCAGGAAGGTCTCCAGGGCGCGCTGGTCGCCCTCCGCCCCGATCAGTTCCCGCACCCGGGCCACGCCCAGGGCGCGGATGAGCTCGTCCTCCAGGTCCGCCGCGCAGACGAAGATCCCCCGCGGCGCCACGCCGGCCCGCTCCCAGCCGCGGGTGTAGAAGCCGTGCTCCGCCTCGTCGCAGAGCCCCGTGAGCCGGAGCCCGAGACCGGGTGGCCCGAGGAGGCTGGCGAAGCGGCCGACGCTCATCGCGCCGCCCATCGACAGGACGCAGACCCCCTCGGCCGCCAGGTCCCGGCCACGGCGCGCGGCGAGCGCGTCGACCGCCGCCACGTCGCTCGGTCCTTCGAGCAGGACGACCACCCGGGGGGACAGTCGGGTCGCCAACTCGCGCGCCCGGTCGCCGGGGCCGCCGGCCGCCCACGCGGTGACCGCCGCGCGGAACGCCTCCATCTCAAGCACGAGGCGAGTCTCCGCCCTTTCCGGCCACCGCGGTAGGGAATTTCCGCCGTCGCTCCCCGGCGCGGCCGGCGGCCGCGTTCGCCCTTCGCGTAACGGGGGACGAGGAGAAGCGGCCCCGGGCCGCAACCGGCCAGCGCCGGCCCGGGGTTGGCGCAGGTCGGGCCGCCCGCAGGGCGGATCGCGCTGGACTGATGTGCGCGCGAGGGCGGAAGCTTGGGCGGGGCACTCGGGAATCTTCGAGGGCCGGCGCGCACTGAGACAAGCACGGAACACTGACAGCAGGAGACGAGATGTCCAAGACCGACGCACTCAAGCGGCTCTCCGACGAGGGGGTGGCGATCTGGCTGGACGACCTGTCCCGGCGGCGGATCGCGTCGGGGGATCTGGCTGGGCTGATCGAGGGCCGGCAGGTGGTCGGGGTCACGACCAATCCGGCGATCTTCCAGAAGGCGATCTCAGGTGGCGACGGCTACGAGGAGCAGTTGACGGAGCTGGCCGCGCGGAAGGTCACCGTCGACGAGGCCATCCGCATGATCACCACCGTCGACGTGCGGGACGCGGCCGATGTGCTGCGTCCGGTGTACGAGGCGAGCGGCGGGGCGGACGGCCGGGTGTCGATCGAGGTCGACCCCCGTTTCGCGCACGACACGGCCGCGACGATAGCCGAGGCCAAGCAGCTGGCGTGGCTGGTCGACCGGCCCAACGCACTGATCAAGATCCCGGCGACCCGGGCCGGGCTGCCGGCCATCACCGAGGTGATCGCGCAGGGGATCAGCGTGAACGTGACGCTGATCTTCTCCCTGGAGCGCTACCGCGAGGTGATGGACGCGTACCAGGCGGGCCTGGAGAAGGCGAAGGCCGCCGGGCTCGACCTGTCGACCATCCACTCGGTGGCGTCGTTCTTCGTCTCGCGCGTGGACACCGAGATCGACAAGCGACTCGACGCGCTCGGCACCGACGCCGCCAAGGCCCTCAAGGGCCGGGCCGCCCTCGCCAACGCCCGCCTCGCGTACCAGGCGTACGAGGAGGTCGTCGCGGCCGACCGCTGGCAGGCCCTGGCGCGGGAGGGCGCCAACCCGCAGCGGCCGCTGTGGGCCTCCACGGGCGTCAAGGACCCGGCCTACCCCGACACCCTCTACGTCACCGAGCTGGTGGCGCCCGGCACGGTCAACACCATGCCGGAGCCGACCCTGTTGGCCACCGAGGACCACGGCGTCATCAGCGGCGACACGGTGACCGGCGGCTACGCCCAGGCCCGCGCCGACCTCGACGCGCTGGGTGAGCTCGGCGTCTCCTACGACGAGGTGGTGCAGCTCCTGGAGGACGAGGGCGTGGCCAAGTTCGAGCAGGCCTGGCAGGAGCTGCTGGACTCCACCGAGGCCGCCCTGGCGCGGCTGGCCGCCAAGGGGGCCTGACCACGATGACCGACCACGACAGCCGGGACAGCTGGGTCAACCCGCTGCACGACCCGGCGACCGACCGGCGGTTGCCGCGCATCGCGGGCCCCTCCGGTCTGGTGATCTTCGGTGTGACGGGTGATTTGTCGCGCAAGAAGCTGATGCCGGCGGTCTACGACCTCGCCAACCGGGGTCTGTTGCCGCCGGGCTTCTCGCTGGTGGGCTTCGCCCGCCGGGACTGGGAGCACGAGGACTTCGCGAAGGAGGTGCACGACGCCGTCAAGGCGCACGCCCGCACCCCCTTCCGCGAGGAGGTCTGGGAGGAGCTGAGCCAGGGGATGCGGTTCGTCCCCGGCGTGTTCGACGACGACGAGGCGTTCAAGCGGCTGCGCGAGACCGTGGAGGAGCTGGACGCGGCGCGGGGCACCAGCGGCAACTTCGCGTTCTACCTCTCCGTGCCGCCGAAGTTCTTCCCCCAGGTGGTGCGGCAGCTCAAGCGGCACGGCCTGTCGGAGGCGCCGAACGGCTCGTGGCGGCGGGCGGTGATCGAGAAGCCCTTCGGCTCCGACCTGGCCAGCGCCGAGGAGCTCAACGCGGTGGTGCACGAGGTCTTCCCGCCCCGCGAGGTGTTCCGGATCGACCACTACCTGGGCAAGGAGACGGTCCAGAACATCCTGGCGCTGCGGTTCGCCAACACGATGTTCGAGCCGATCTGGAACCGGTCGTACGTGGACCACGTGCAGATCACCATGGCCGAGGACATCGGCATCGGCGGCCGTGCCGGCTACTACGACGGCATCGGCTCCGCGCGCGACGTCATCCAGAACCACCTGCTCCAACTGCTCGCCCTCACCGCCATGGAGGAGCCCTCCGGCTTCGACGCGGACGCGCTGGTCGAGGAGAAGCTGAAGGTGCTGCGGGCCGTCAAGCTGCCCGCCGACCTGGGCCGGCACACCGTGCGCGGCCAGTACACGGGCGGCTGGCAGGGCGGCGAGAAGGTGCTCGGCTACCTGGAGGAGGCGGGCATCAGCCCGCAGTCCAAGACCGACACCTACGCGGCCGTCAAGCTGGAGATCGACAACCGGCGGTGGGCCGGGGTGCCGTTCTACCTGCGCACCGGCAAGCGGCTCGGCCGCCGGGTGACGGAGATCGCGGTGGTCTTCCAGCGCGCCCCGCACTCGCCGTTCGACACCACCGACACCCAGGAGCTCGGGCAGAACGCGCTGGTGATCCGGGTGCAGCCGGACGAGGGCGTCACGGTGCGGTTCGGCTCCAAGGTGCCCGGCACCCAGATGGAGATCAGGGACGTCACCATGGACTTCGCCTACGGCGAGTCCTTCACCGAGTCCAGCCCCGAGGCGTACGAACGCCTGCTGCTCGACGTGCTGCTCGGCGACGCCAACCTCTTCCCCCGCCACCAGGAGGTCGAGGAGTCGTGGCGGATCCTCGACCCCATCGAGGAGTACTGGGACCGGCACGGCAGGCCGGCGCCCTACGTGGCCGGCACCTGGGGGCCGGTCGAGGCGGACCGGATGCTGGCACAAGAGGGAAGGAGCTGGCGGCGGCCATGAGCATCGAACTGACCGGCACGACATCGAGCAGGATCAACGCGGCGCTCGTCGAGGCCAGGCGCGCCGCCGGCAGCCCCGCCGTCGGCATGGTGCTGACCCTGGTCATCGTCACCGACGAGGAGAACGCGCACGACTCGCTGAAGGCGGCGCGGGACGCGGCGCGTGAGCACCCGAGCCGGATCCTGGTGATCATCCGCCGCCCTGGCCGCGGCGCCGCGCGCCGCACGGAGTCGCGGCTCGACGCTGAGGTGCGGGTCGGCGGCGACGAGGGCAACGGCGAGACGGTGCTGCTGCGGCTGCGCGGCGAACTGGCCGACCACGCCGACTCGGTGGTGCTGCCGCTGCTGCTGCCGGACGCGCCGGTGGTGGTCTGGTGGCCGGTCGAGGCGCCGGTCGACCCGGCCCGGGACCGCCTCGGGGCGCTCGCGCAGCGCCGGATCACCGACTCCTACGCCGTCGAGGAGCCGCTGAAGGCGTTGGCGGCGCGGGCCGCGTCGTACGCGCCCGGCGACACCGACCTGGCCTGGACCCGGCTCACCCCCTGGCGCTCCATGCTGGCGGCCGCGCTCGACCAGGCGCGCGCCGACGTGCTGTCGGCCGTGGTGGAGAGCGAGGCGGAGAACCCCAGCGCCGAGCTGCTCGCCCGCTGGTTCGCGGCCCGGCTCGGGGTGTCGGTGGAGCAGGTGGTCACGGAAGGTCCCGTGGTCACCGCCGTCCGGCTGCGGACGGCCGGCGGCGAGATCCACATCGACCGGCCCGAGGGAGCGGTGGCGAAGCTCGCCATCCCCGGGCAGCCGGACCGCACCCTGGCGCTCAAGGTCCGCAGCACCGCGGAGCTGATCGCCGAGGAGCTGCGCCGGCTCGACCCGGACGAGGCGTACGCCGCGGCGCTGCGCGCCACCGTGCGGGCGCCGTCCGCCGCCACCGGGGTCGCGGTCGAGCAGGAGGTGGCGCCCGCCGCGGCCGAGGCCGCGGGCTAGTCGGCGGTCAGTCCCACAGGTCGGTGGGCACCGCCCGCACGCTGTGACCGCGCCGGTCGAGCACGCGCCCCACGTGTTTGTAGGTGCGCAGCACGACGGCGCGGTCCGTGATCCGCAGCCGCAGGTGGCCGAGCTCGCGGGCGAGGTGCGCCTCCAGACCGTGCACGTCGTGCAGGGTCCGCAGCCACACGTCCAGGATCAGGTTGTGCGGGCCGGCCGTCATGGTGCACAGCCGCAGCTCCGGCAGGGTGCGCAGGGCGGCGGCCGCGGTCTCCAGGTGTTCCGCCGGCACGGAGGCGAAGTAGACGGCGGACACCGGCCAGCCGGTGAGCGGCCTGGCCAGGTTGCAGCGCAGCGACAGCAGGCCGTCGCGCAGCAGCCGGCCGAGGCCGCGCCGGGTGGTGGCCACGCTGCTCTCCACCACCGTGGCCAGCTCGGCCAGCGGCATCCGGCCGTCGGAGCCGAGCGCCACGGCGATGCGGCGCTCCAGTGGGCGCAGCGGCTCGTCGGGTGAGGCGGCGGTCCTGGAGCGCGGCTCGGCCGGCCGCAGCCGCTCCACCTGGGCCGGGCTGAGCGCCCGCAGCCGCCACTGGCTGCCCTCGAAGGGCGCCGCCGTGATCACGTGCAGCCGGGTGGTGCGCACCCCCGGCACCCGGCAGACCCGCTCGGTGACGTACTCGGCGAGCCAGTCCAGGTCCCGCGCCCACACGATGGCCAGCAGCTCCCTGGTGCCCGAGGTCTGCTTGAGGCTCAGCACGGCAGGGTCGTTGCTGAGCGTGTTGGCCACGTCGGCGAGCCGGGCGCCGTCCACCGTGATCTCCAGCTGGGCCCTGGCCAGCGTGTCGTGCGCGGGCGAGAGGTAGCCGTCGATCCAGGCGGCCCCCGAGTCCCGCAGCCTGGCCCAGCGGCGGGCCGCGGTGACCGGATCGATCTCCAGGACCTCGCCGATCAGCGTCCAGGGCGCGCGGGGCTGGACCTGCAGGGCGTGCACGATGGCCAGATCCAGCTCATCGAGGCCGACCGAGGTGGTCGATCTCTGCGCCCTCGAAGCGGGATCGAATCCTGCGCGCACCGTCTCCTCCTGACTCGAATCCGGCGATTTTACCGTCGAGAAATCCAGGGTACGGACCATATCCGCCGGACAGACCCCTACCGCGAGGAGCCGCTGTGCCGACCACACCGCTGACGATCACCGGTGCCCGGATCATCGACGGGACGGGCGCCGAGCCCGTCGTGAACGGCGAGATCCAGACAGACGAGCGCGGCGACCTGGCCTATGTCGGCCCGGCCGCCGGCGCCCCCGAGCGGGCGCCGGACGCGCGGGTGGTCGACGTGGCGGGCCGCACCGTGCTGCCCGGGTTCATCGACTGCCACGTGCACTTCGGCGTGGGGTCGATGTCCGAGATCCCGACGCTGTTCGCCGCCGACCCGACGGTGGGCGTGCTGCGCACCGCCGAGCGGATGCGCCGCACCCTGCACGCGGGCATCACCACGGCCCGTGACCTCGGCGGCACGCCCGCCGGCTTCCGCGCCGCCGTGACCGAGGGGCTGATCGAGGGGCCGAGGCTGCACACCGCCGTGCGCATCATGGGCCACACCGGTGGCCACGCCGACTTCACCACCCCCTCGGGCGTCGACACCAGCGGGGGGATGGGCGAGATCGCCGACAGCGTCGACCAGGTGCGGATCGCGGTTCGTCGCCTGCTGCGGGACGGCGCCGACGTCATCAAGCTGTGCGCGACCGGCGGCATGGGCAGCCCGCACGACCAGCCCGAGGACGAGGGCCTGACCGAGGACGAGATCCGCGCCGTGGTCTCGGAGGTGGCCAGGCACGGCGGGCGCCCGGTGGCCGCCCACGCCCAGGGCACCGCGGGCATACTCAACGCGATCCGCGGCGGGGTCACCAGCATCGAGCACGGCTACGGCCTCGACGACGAGGCCTGCGACCTGGCGGGGGAGCGCGGCGTGTTCGTCGTGCCCACCCTGTCCACCGTCTTCGACGGCATCGACAAGTCGAAGATGGCGCCCTACCACTACGAGAAGAAGATCCGCTGGTCCGGGATCACCCGGGAGAACATCTCCCGGGCCATCCAGCGCGGGCTGCGGATCGCGATGGGCACGGACGCCGGCGTCTGCCCGCACGCGCAGAACCTCAGGGAGCTGATGCACCTGGTGGCGCTCGGCATGACCCCGATGGACGCCATCCTCGCCGGCACCCGCACCGCCGCCGAACTCCTCGGCCTCGCCGAGCGGATCGGCACCCTCGAGGCCGGCAAGGCCGCCGACCTCGTCGTCTGCGACGGCGACCCGCTCTCCGACATCGCCGTCCTGGCCACGCCGGACAACGTCCGCTACGTCGTCCAGCAGGGCGTCGTCCGCAAGGCGCCCGTGACCGTGAGCTGACGCGGCGCCGGTCGAACAAGCTCGTCCCCTGAAAGGTATCCCCGAGATGCAGGACACCCTCGCCCAGGCCTCGCCAGGACCAGGAACCGGCCCGGGCTCCGGCCCCGGGCTCCTGGACCGCGTGCTCGGCGGCATAGAGCGCGCCGGCAACCGGCTGCCCCACCCGTTCTACCTGTTCACCCTCCTCTTCGTGGTGCTCGCCGTGGTCTCCACGGTGCTCGCCGCGTTCGACGCGAGCGTCACCGTGCCGGGCACCGAGGACGAGTTGCAGGTCAAGGGGCTGCTGACGGGCGAGGGCCTGCGCTGGCTGCTGGAGAACCTGATCCCCAACTTCACCGGCTTCCCCTCGCTCGGCACCGTGCTGCTGATGATGATGGCGGTGGGCGTGGCCGAGAAGACGGGGCTGCTGGAGGCCGTGGTGCGGGCCACCATCGCCCGGGCGCCGGCGCGGGTGCTGCCGTACGCGATGGCGTTCGTGGCCTGCCAGGGCCACGTGATGAGCGACATCGCCATCCTGGTGATCCCGCCGCTGGCCGCGCTCGCCTTCCGCAGCGCGGGCCGCAACCCGGTGGCCGGGCTCATCGGCGCCTTCGCCTGCGTCTGCGCCGGCTACGCGGCCGGCTTCATCATCGGCTCGCTCGACGCGCTCTACACCGGCATCACCCAGACCGCGGTGACCGTGCTGCCGAACGGCGCCGAGGCCCCCACCCACATCCTGGTCAACTACTTCTTCACCGCGGCCGCCAGCGCGGTGCTGGCGTTGATGGGCGGCTTCCTCACCGCCCGGGTGCTCGAACCCCGGCTGCCGCAGCCCGAGTTGGACCCCAGCAGCGAACTCGGCGCGGACGGCGTCACCACCGAGGTCACGGCCGTCGAGCGGCGCGGGCTGCGCAACGCGGCCCTGGTGTTCCTCGGCTACGCCGCCGTGGTGGTCACCGGCTGGCTGCTGCCCGACTCGCCGCTGCGCGGCGAGGGCGGCGCGCTGGTGCCGTCCCCGGTGCTGACCGGCATCGTGCCGCTGCTGTTCGTCGCCTTCCTGCTGGCCGGCGTCGTCTACGGGGTGACCGTCCGCAGCCTCAGCAAGGCCGACGACGTGCCCCGGCTGATGGCCGACTCGGTCACCAACATGTCGGGCTACATCGTGCTGATCTTCGCGATCTCGCAGGTGATCGGCGTCTTCAACTGGTCGGGCGTCGGTACCCTGCTGGCCGTGAAGTGCGCCTCGCTGCTGGAGTCGGCGGGCCTGACCGGCTTCCTCGGCATCGCGCTGTTCGTGCTGCTGGTGTGCGTGCTCAACCTCTTCATCACCTCGGGCTCCGCGCTGTGGTCGCTGATGGCGCCGGTGTTCGTGCCCACCTTCATGCTGCTCGGCCTGGAACCGGCGTTCACCCAGGCCGCGTTCCGCATCGGCGACTCGGCCACCCAGATGATCACGCCGATGAACCCCTACCTGTTCCTGACCCTGGCGCTGCTGCGGCGCTACGAGCCGAGCGCCCAACTCGGCACGCTGCTCTCCAGGTTGTCGGTGTTCGTGGTGCCTTTCCTGATCGCCTGGCTCGCGGTGCTCGGCATCTTCTACGGGTTCGACCTGCCGCTGGGCCCGGGCGCGGACATCCACTCGCCGTAAAGACGACCACTCGCCGTAAGCGGGCCCTCCGCCCGTCAGCCTGCCGTAATCCGGCTGGCTGACGGGCGGAAGTGCTGCCGCGACGCGGCCCTGCGTGTGGCGGTGTCGGCAAGGCATGATGCGTGGCATGAACAACGTGGGGGATCTGGACTTCCGGGCCGACCGCAGAACCGCCCTGTGGATTCTCACCGTGGTGGGGGCGGCCGGTGTCGCCCTGGCCGCGGTGGCCGGGGTGATGTGGGGCGAACTCCTGCCCCTCTGGCTGACCGCCGGCTTCTTCTTCGCCGTGCTGGGCGTCAGCGGGCCCTACGGGCTCTCCGCCCGGGTGAGCGCCGACGCGTACGGCCTGCGCTCGCGGGTCATGGTCCGCCGGCGGAGGGTGGCCTGGGCCGACGTCGCCGACCTGCGGGTGCGGGTGACGGACACCTACAAGTACGGGCAGTACTACCGCGTCAGCGTGCTGACGCGGCAGGGGCGGGAGTGGCGTCTGCCCCTGCCCTACCGCGGCGGAGCCGCGGACGACGGGAGCTTCGACGCGGACGTGGCGGCGTTGCGCGCGCTGCACCGCAGGTACGGGGCGCCGGAGTCCGACCGTCTGGTGGTCATCTCGAACCGCACCGCCGGCGGCGGCCGCCGGTTGGTGCCGCTGGTGCTGACCGTGCTGCTGCTCGCGGGGGCGGTCGGCGCCGCGTTGCTCGCGCCACACCTTGCCTCCGAGCGGCGGGCGTGGCGGTCGGCCGTGCCGTGCGCCGACCAGACGCCGGCCGGGGAGGGCGACGAGTGCCTGACCATCCTGCCCGCCGTGATCGCCGAGACCGACCCGGCCCCGGAGAACCGGGCGCGGCAGAGCAGTTGGCTGTACCTCGCCGACGGCCGGCCGCTGGAGCGCGTCGCGGTCTCGGCGGAGGCCGCCCACGCCTTCCAGCCCGGCGACGCCGTCGAGCTGACCTTCTGGCGGGGCCGCGCGATGGAAGTCGCGGGTGAGCGCCACGTGTGGCGCGAGCACGTACCGGGCGCCGGTGAGCTGCCGGTCGTCTCCGCCGCTCTCGCGCTGGCCGCCGGTTACCCGGCCGCCAGGCTGGTGCTGCTCCGGCGCTGGGGCCGGCTGCCCGAGGACGAGGTCCTGCCCTCGGCCCTGCCGTTCGCCGGGGCGCTCGGCGGGACCGCGCTGTGGCTGCTGCCGCTGTGCTACCTGCGGCCCACCGCCCCGCTCGGCTCCGCGGAGACGGCCGGCTGGGCGGCCGCCGGCTCGCTGGTCACGGTCGGCCTGCTCGCCTGGGCCTGGCGCGCCACCCGGGTCCGGCGCCCGGAGACCGTCGCGGGGGGAGCGGCGCCGGCCGCCCCGGACCAGGACGTGTTCGTCTCCGCCCGGTTCCTGGAGCACACCGACTACAGTCCGCACGGCTTCGGCACCCATGTCGTGATCGGGGGCGGCCCGCCCGCGGTGACGCCGCACTCGGGCCCCGGCCGGTTCGCGGCACGGCCGATCCCGACCGGGCGGCTCCGCCTCAGGGAGGTCAGGCGGGCCAGGGGCGCCGACGGCGAGACCGTCCCGCGGAGCTGGCACGTCGCCGAGTTCGACGACGCGGGAACGCCGGTCAGGCTCGCGGCCGCCCCGGACGACCTGGCGCGGGTGGTTCGCCTGGTGGACCCGGCAGGTGCCGCCGCGGCCTACGCCCGTCCTCTGCCGGCGTCGGCGGGCCGCAGCGCGTAGCTGGCCAGCGTTTCGTAGCGCGGGCGCTGTCCAGGGATGCCCTCGGCCGGCAGGTGGCTGCGCAGCAGGGTGAACTCGCCGACCGTCCACGGGGTGCCCGCCACGTCGCCCAGGGCCGCCGCGTAGGGCGCGAGGTCCACCCGGTCCCGGCCGCGGGCGATGGTCAGATGCGGGTGGTAGGCGCGGTGGTCGTCGAGCGCGATCCCCGAGCGGCGGGCGGCGGCCGAGGTCGCCGCCGCGAGACCCCGCAGCACGGCCACCTCCCCGTCCACCCCGGCCCACAGCACCCGCTGCGCGAACCGGCCGCCGCCCGCGAGCCACAGCTCGTGCCGGGCGCGGTGGGCCGCCACCCGCCCAAGCCGCTCGCGCAGCTCCGGCACCCGCTCGGGTGGCACGTCGCCGAAGAACGCCAACACCAGGTGCCAGCCGCCGGGATCGGTCCAGCGAAGCCGCCCGGCGCCCGGCAGGCGGTGCAACTCCTCGACGACCACGGCGAGTTCGTCCAACATGGGCTTGGGCGGCAACACCGCGGCGAACAGTCTCATCCCCGTCATACCGGCAGTGTCCCGCCTCGCTCCGGCTCGTCGCGCGCCTCCACGCGGGACCGGCCGGGTGGCGCGGATCGGTGTCCGAATTCCGGCGGGCACCCCCGCGTTTCGGCGCCGGCGGATAACATCGGGGGCACGGACCGTTAAAGGAACGGCAAAGAGGTTCCTCGGTTCGGAGGGCCTCACGAGGCGGGGAGTGATCACATGCTCCGACAGGGCACGAGCGGTCCGGAGGGCGGTCCCGCGGGCGGCACGCCGGTCCTCGATCTGCGCGGCCCGGCGGCCGCCCGCGCGGCCCCGGCGCCGCCGTGGCGGCCGGGGGACCGGGTGGTGGTCTCCGGGCTGCCGGGCAGCGGCAAGTCCACCCTGATGAGCCGGGTGGCGGCGCCCGCCGGCGGCCGGCTCGTGCTGGTGGACTCCCAGCACGAGCGCGAGCGTTGGGCGGCCCGGCTGCCCCGCTGGCTGCCGTACGGGGCCTACCGGCCGGCTGTCAGGATCACCCACTACGTCCGGTTATGGCGGGCGTTGCGCTCGCCCGCCGGCGTCCTGGTGCACGACTGCGGCCGGAACGCGTTCGTCAGGCGCTGGTTGGCCAGGGACGCCAGGCGGCGGGCGCGCGGCTTCCACCTGCTGCTGCTCGACGTTCCGGCCGAGGCGGCGCTGGCCGGCCAGCTCGCCCGCGGCCGGGCGGTGTCGGTGCCGGCGTTCGGCCGGCACCGGCGGGCGGTGGCCCGGCTGATAGCCGACGTCGAGGCGGGCACGCTGCCGACCGGCTGCGCCACGGCCACCCTCCTCGACCGGGCCTCCGTCAGCCGGCTCGACCGGCGGTGGCTGGTCCGTCCGCCCAGTCCGGCGGCAGCCGAACGTATTTGACGGTCTGCCGCCAGTAGGTGAACGCGACGTGCAGCGCGCCGTCCGGCGTCTGCCGGATCGTCGGGTAGGACAGCTCCCGGTTGAGCCGGTCCCGGGAGTTGTTGGTCAGGCAGTGGCCGTCGCCCGCCTCCAGATCCCGGCGCAGCGGCCAACTCAGGCCGCCGTCCGGCGAGATCGCCAGCGTCAGCGGCGCCCGCGGTGCGCCCCAGAAGGCCCGCCCGGCCGGCTCGGCGGCCGGCGGGCCCGCCTCGCCCGCCCGGCCCGCCTCGTCGATCTCGTCGTAGAGCGAGACGCGGCGGGCCGTGGCGTCGGCGGCGCTGCTGTGGTTGAAGACCAGCGCCAGCCGACCGTCCGCCAACACCGCGCACTGTAGCGAGGAGTTGTTGTTGGGCAGTTCCGTGGGCGTCGGCGGCGTCCAGCTCTCCCCGTCGTCGAGGGAGACCGAGCGGTACACGCTGTCGGCCCACCGGCTGCGGAACAGCGCGACGAGCGTGCCGTCCGCCAAGGGCAGGACGTTCATGTGCACCTGACCCGTGCTCTCCGGCACCGGGCGCTCCCGCCAGCTCGCCCCGGCGTCGTCGCTGATCAGCACCGAGCTGGTGTCGCGCTCGCCGGTCCACCTGGCGCCCGGCACCGGCACACAGCGGAAGATCGGCAGCAGCCAGCGTCCCGAGGGCAGCACCACGGGCGGCTGGCGGATGAACACCCCGCCCTCTGGCCCGGCCGGGAAGAGGGTGCGCGGACCGTCCCAGCTCTGCCCGCCGTCCCGGGAAACCCGCAGCCTGACCTCGGCGGTGTCCTGGTCACCGGCGCGCTGGGCGGTGTACAGCAGCCACAGGTCGCCGGCCGGGGTGGGGAACAGCAGGGGGTTCTGCTCGGAGCGGGTCGGGTCGTCCGAGAGCCGCACCGGCGGCTCCCAGCCGGCGCCGCCCGGCGCCAACCGGGAGAACCAGATCGAGATGTCCGGCACGCCCTCCTGGGTGCCGCCGAACCAGACGCAGCCCAGGGCGCCGTCCGGCAGCACCGTCAGGCTCGCGGCGTGGTTCTGGACGGCGGGCGCCGGCAGGTACGCCTCGACCACGCCCGGGTCCTCCGGACGCGGCCGCAGCACCCCGTCGGGGTGCTCGGGCGGCGCCTCGCCCCACGCTGGCGTGTCGCTCATGCCACTCAACTCCTTCGCGTCGCCCGGCTCAGGACCTGGCCGTCGTCAGGTGGTCGCGGGCGACCTGCTCCAGGTGGATCAGTTCGGAGGAGACGGTCGCGAAGGTGTAGCCCTCAGCGAGCCGCCGGGCGGCCGAGGCGCCGTCCGAGGTGTGGATGCCGGCGGCGATCCCGGCGGCCGCGGCGGCCTCCCGCACCCGCACCAGCGCGGCCTCGAACTCCGTGTCGAGCGCCGGGTCGGTCGACGTCTCGCCGCCCAGCGCGATCCGCAGGTCCGAGGGGCCGACGTAGACGCCGTCGAGACCAGGGGTGGCACAGATCTCGTCCAGGTTGGCCAGACCGGCCGCCGTCTCGATCATCGCCAGCACCACCGTCGCCTCGTGCGCCTCGGCCGGCTTGGGCCCGATCCGCAGCTGGGCGCGCATCGGCCCGTAGGAGCGGCGGCCGACCGGCGGGTAGCGGCAGGCGGAGACGGCCGCCGCGGCCTGCTCGGCCGTGTCGATCAGCGGCACGATGACGCCGGTGGCGCCGGCGTCCAGCGCCCGGCCGATGGGCGCCGGGTCGTTGGCCACCACGCGCACCATGCCGACCGAGGCCCCGCCCGCGTCGATGGCGGTCAGCGACTGCAGCATCTCCTGGTATCCGAAGAGCCCGTGCTGGGCGTCCAGGCAGACGTAGTCGTAACCGAGCCTGGCGAGCCGTTCGTTGATCACGGGCGAGCCGACGATCGACCAGTAGCCGATCAGCTTCTCGCGGGAGCGCAGGGCGGCGGCGAAACGGGCGGAATCCATACGGGGGTCGGCCTCACTCTCGGTCGTGTGTGCGGGGGGATGGGGGTGTCGGCGGTCAGCGGTTGTAGGCGGGCATGGGGCCGCGCAGCTCGGCGCCGACCTCGTCACAGGCCGTCAGCACGTCGGCGGGGAGCGGCCCGGCCTGCGCGGCCGCGATGTTGGCCCGCAAGTGCTCGATCCGGGAGCCGCCGAGCAGCACGGCGGTCACCCCGTCGCGGCCCAGCAGCCAGCGCACGGACAGCTCGGCGAGGCCCACGCCGGCCTGCTCCGCGATGTCCGCGAGCCGCGCCACGGCCTCGAAGAGCCGCGGGTTCCAGTAGCGCTGCCGGTACATGGGGGCCAGCCGCGAGTCGCCGAACCGGCCCGCGCCCGGCGCGTCCTCGAAGTGGTGCCGGCCGGTCAACAGGCCGCCGGCCAGCGGGTTGTAGACCATCGTCCGCAGCCCGGAGGTGGCCGCGAACTCCAGGTACTCCTCCTCGACCCGGCGGGCCAGCAGGTTGTACAGCTGCTGGGCGACCACCGGACGCGGGGCGCCCACCGCGTCGGCGACCCGGCCGAGCTCGGAGATCTGCCAGGCGGCGTAGTTGGACACCCCGAGCGCCCTGATCTTGCCCTCGGCGACGAACTCGGCGACCGTGCCGAGGGTGTCGGCCAGCGGCACCGAGCGGTCCGGCTGGTGCAGGTAGAACAGGTCGACGTGGTCGGCACGGAGACGCCGCAGGCTGCCCTCCAGGGCGGCCCGCATGCCGGCCGGCGAGAGCGGGCTGTGGTCACCGGCGTCGGGGTGCGGCATGCCGGCCTTGGTGGCCAGCATGATCCGCTCCCGGCGGGCCGGCGTCAGCAGGTCCGCCAGGATCTCCTCGGTGGCGCCGCCGGCGTAGGCGTTGGCGGTGTCGACCGCGGTGATCCCGGCGTCGAGCGCCAGGTCGAGCATCGCCGCGGCGCCCGCCGGGTCGACGGTGTCCCCGAAGGTCATGGTGCCCAGCACCAGGGGGGACAGCGGAACCCGGACGCCGGGCAACTCGGTGCTCACGCGACTTCTCCTCTCGACGGCCCGGAGCTCCGGGCGCTGACTGTGTTGACCACGGAGCGCGGCTTGCGGCCCCGCATCGCCGCCGGGTCAAGGGCGGCGCGCCGAAGCGCCCTGGTGTAGGGGTCGGACGGCGCGGCGAGCACCCGCTCGGTCGACCCGGACTCCACGAGGCGGCCGTCCCGCATCACGATGATCTCCGAGCTGATCTCCCGGACCACGCCCAGGTTGTGGGAGATCACGATGAACGTCAGCTCCGACTCCTCGCGCAGTTCGCGCAGCAGCTTGAGCACCTGCGCCTGCACCGAGACGTCCAGCGCCGAGGTGGCCTCGTCGCAGATCAGCAGCTCGGGGTTGCTGGCCAGGGCGCGGGCGATGCCGATCCGCTGCCGCTGACCGCCGGAGAACTCGGCGGGCCTGCGGTGCAGCGCGCTGGTCGGCAGGCCGACCCGGTCGAGCAGTTCGGCCGCGCGTTTCGCGCGGTGGGCTTTGTCGCGGTCGCCCGCCACGCGCAGTGGCTCGGCGACGATCTCCTGCGCCGTGGAGTGCGGGTCGAGGGAGCCGTAGGGGTCCTGGAAGACCATCTGCACCCGGTGCCGCAGCGGGCGCAGCCGGCGCTCGGAGAGCGGGGCCAGGTCGACGCCGTCCAGCTCGATCCGGCCCGCCGTGGGCTTGAGCAGCCGCACCAGGCAACGGGCCACGGTGGACTTGCCGCACCCGGACTCGCCGACGATGGCCAGCGAGCCGCCGCGCTCGACGCTGAAGCTGAGGTCGTCGACGGCCCGGTGGACGCCGCCGGGGACGGGGTAGTCGACCCGCAGTCCGCTGACGGACAGAAAGGGGGTGCTCATCGTCCGGCCTCCTCGGGGACGCTGTCTGCGGGGTCGCCCTCGTCCCAGGGGCCGAGCACCGGCACCGCGGCGAGCAGCTTCCTGGTGTAGGGCTCGGCGGGCGCGTCGACGACCTGCTCCACGGGCCCGGACTCGACGAAGCGGCCCTCGCGCATCACGTGGATGCGGTCGGATACCAGCCGCGCCACGCCCAGGTCGTGGGTGATCATCAGGATGCCGATGCCGGTGCGCTCCTGGAGTTCGAGCAGCAGGTCGAGGATGCCGGCCTGCACGGTGACGTCGAGCGCCGAGGTGGGTTCGTCCGCCACCAGCAGCACGGGCTCGGCGGCGAGCGCGATGGCGATCAGCACCCGTTGGAGCATGCCGCCGGAGAGCTGGTGCGGGTAGGCGTCCCAGCGGCTCTCCGGCTTGCTGATCCGGACCTGGGCCAGCAGCTCCACCCCGCGGGCGCGGGCCTCGGCCCTGGACAGCTCGGGGTGGCGCAGCCTGAGGGCCTCGCCCAGCTGCCGCCCGACGGTGTGCACCGGGCTGAGCGCGGTCATCGGGTCCTGCGGGATCAGCGAGACCTTGCGGCCCAGGATCCTCGACATCGCGCCCGGGTCGGCGACGGTGTCGACGCCGGCGATCCTGGCGGTGCCCGAGACCACGGCAAGGCCCTCGGGCAGCAGCCGCAGGATGCCCATCGCGGTGGTCGACTTGCCCGAGCCCGACTCGCCGATGAGGGTCACGGTCTCACCGCTGTCGATGCTGAAGCTGACGCCGTCCACGGCGCGCACCACGCCGTGCTCGGTGATGAGCTCGATCCCCAGGTCGCGCACGTCGAGCAGCGGCTCGTCGGGGGCGGCCGGCTTGGGTTCTGTGGTGGCCATCAGTTGCCCTCCGTTGCCGCGGCGACGGTCCTGCGCACCCGGGAGCGGTCCCGCAGCCCGTCGCCGATCAGGTTGACGCCGACCACCAGCAGCACGATCACCAGTCCTGGCAGGGTGACCAGCCACCAGGAGGTCGTGATGTAGTCCTGGCCGTCGGAGATGATCCGCCCCCAGGTCGCGAACGGCCGCTGGGGCCCGGCGCCCAGGTAGCTGAGCGCGCTCTCCAGCAGCACGGCCTGGGCCAGCAGCAGGAGCACGACGAGCGTGGCCTGGCGGATGATGTTGGGCAGGATGTGCCGGAGCAGGATCTGCACCCGGCGCAGGCCCAGCATCCTGGCCGCCGCCACATAGGGCTTCTCGCGCTCCACCAGCACCAGGGACCTGGTGAGCCTGGCCACCTCGGGCCACTGGGCGACCGCGATGACGCTGGTGATCACCGGCACCGAGGGGTCGAACAGGGCGACCACGAGCAGCAGCATCATCAGCAGCGGCAGCGACATCTGGGCCTCGAGCAGCCGGGAGACCACCGAGTCGACCCAGCCGCCGAAGTAGCCGGCGGAGGCGCCGGCCACGATGCCGATGACGCCGGAGACCACCACCGCCAGCACGCCGATGGTCAGCGAGACCTGGCCGCCGTGCAGGATCCGTGACAGCAGGTCCCGGCCGAGCTGGTCGGTGCCGAACAGGTGCCCGTCGGTGAACGGCGCGAGCCGGCGCTGCGCGAGGTCCTGGTCGTCGGGCCCCGGCAGCGGCAGGACCCGCGCGAGGGCGATCGGCAGCACCACGAGCAGGGTGCAGACGGAGCCGATCCACAGCTTGAGCCGGGCGGCGCGGCGGCGCCTGGTGGCGGTCGCCGCGGCCAGCTGCTTCGCGGTGACGGCGCTCGGACGTCCGGAGCCGGCGGTGGTTTCCAGGGCGGTGCTCATGGCTCAGGCCGCCTTTCCGAGGCGCACCCGCGGGTCGAGCAGCGGGTAGGCCAGGTCGATGAGGAGTTGGACCAGGATCGCCAGGGCGGCGGTGACCAGCACCGTCGCCTGGATCAGCGGGTAGTCGCGGGTCTCCAGGGCCCGAACCACCAGGGAGCCCACGCCGGGCCAACCGAAGACGACCTCGACCACGACCACGCCGTTGAGCAGCGCGGCGAACCGGGTGCCGAGCGCGGTCAGCACCGGGATGGCCGAGTTGCGCATCCCGTAACGCCAAGTCAGGGCGCGCTCCGAGACGCCGCGTGAGCGGGCCACGGTGATGTAGGGGGAGGCGAGGGCGCCGGCCATCTCGCGGCGCACCAGGCGGGAGATGAGTGCCATCTGCAGGATCGCCACGGTGACGGTCGGCAGCACGAGGCCGCCCCAGGTGGTGAAGCCCGACGAGGGCAGCACCGGGATCAGCACGGCGAACGCGGTCAGCAGCATCACGCCGCTCCAGAAGTCCGGCATGGACTGCCCCGCGATGGTGACGATGTTGGTGCCCAGCTCCCGGTTGGTGTCGGCGCGCCTGGCCATCCAGACGCCGAGCGGCACGGCGACCACGGTGGTCAGCGCGATCGCGGAGATGGCGAGCGTGGTGGTGTACGGCAGCCGGTCCATCACCACGTCGAACGCGGGCGCGTGGAAGGAGTAGCTGGTGCCCAGGTCGCCGGTGAACAGGTCGCGCAGGAAGATCAGGTACTGCGTGAACACCCCGCGGTCGAGGCCGAACTGCTCGCGGATCCTGGCCAGGTCCTCCGTGGTGGCGTTGGGCCCCGCGTAGGAGGTGGCCGGGTCGCCGGGGGCGAGGCGGACCAGGATGAAGACGGTGGAGACGGTGAGGAAGATGGTCAGCAGGCTCTGACCGAGGCGGCGGGCGAGGTAACGGACCATCGCTCAGCCCTCCATCCGCACGGCGGCGAGGTCGTAGGAGTTGACGGGCTTGAGCGGCGGGTCGGCCACCCGGGTGCGGTGCGCCAGCACCGCGTCCGGCACGAAGGCCCACAGGCAGGGCCACAGGTCCCAGATCCGCTGCTGAACGTCGGTCAGCAGCAGGTTGCGGGCGTCCCGGTCGGGCTCGGCGGTGGCGTCGGATATCAGCCCCGCTATCTCGGGGAACACGAAGCCCTGGTAGGTGTCCCTGGTCTCCTCGCGCTCCGGGGTGCCGGCGTACATGCCCTGGAGGCTGGTGAGCGCGAGCCCCGTCGGGTTGCCGTAGCCGTTGCCCAGCACGTCCCAGTCGCCGCGGCGGCCCTGCCGCCACTGGAGGATGTCGCCGCCCGGCTCGAACTGCCTGAGGGTGGCGCGGACCCCGATGTCGCGGAGCATCTCCTGGACGGCCTCCATGATGAAGCTGTCGGCCGCGAACTCGCCCGTCTCCCAGATGATCCGCACCTCGAGGTCGCGGACGCCGAGCGCGTCGAGGCGCTGCCGCGCCTGCCGGGGGTCGTAGGTGTAGGCGCCGGTGCGGGCCGCGCCCTCCAGGGCGGCCGGCACCACGCCCTCGGCCTGCTGGGCCGAGCCGGTGAGCACGTTGTCGATCAGGGCCCGGCCGTCGATGGCGTAGCTGAGGGCCTGCCGTACGGCCGGGTCGGCCAGCGGATGGCCGTGCGGCTTGCGGAAGTTGAAGAACAGCTGGTTGATCCGGGTGCCGGGGGAGCGCTGGATCCGCACCCCCCGCATGCCGTCGAGCTGGTCGGCCGAGTCCGGGCTGATCGAGTCGATCACGTCGAGCTCGCCGCTGCGCAGGCCCACCACCCGGCTCGACTCCTCGGGCACGAACCGCACCCGCACGCCGTGGACGCTCGGCGCGGGGCCCCAGTAGCGCTCGTTGCGGGCCAGCTCGTACTCGCCGGTGCCCGAGTTGGCGCGGGTCACCACGTACGGGCCGGAGCCGACGCCGCCGGAGAGCTCGGCCGGCTCGTTGGCGGCGGCCGGGGTGATGTGGATGTTGGCCATCAGGTAGTCGAGCACCGCGACGGGCCGCTCGGTGTGCAGCCGGAAGGTGCGGTCGTCGACCGGCTCGACCGTGGGCATCTCGGGGAAGAGGCCGACGATGAAGGAGCCGCTGACCTCGCCGTAGTAGCGCACGGCGGTGGCCACGTCCTCGACGGTCACCGGGGTGCCGTCCGAGTAGTGGACGCCGTCGCGCAGCCGGACGGTCCAGACGCCCGACTCGTCGAGGTCGAAGCGGTCGGCGAGCACCAGCTCGGGCTTGAGGTCCCGGCCGATGTTGGTGAGCGCCTGACGCACCGCGCGCTGCACGGTGACGGCGGCGTCGAACTGGTTGAGCTTGTTGTCCAGGCTGACCAGCGAGCGGTTGAGGCCGAGGCTGACGGTGCCGGGCCCCGGCGCCCCGGTCGGGCCCGCGCAGGCGGTCAACGGGCCGAGAGTGAGCCCGGCGCCCAGGCCGGCGCCCAGGCCCAGCAGGGTGCGGCGGCCGAGGATCGGAGGGGTGAATCGGGTCATCGTTGACCTCTTGACGCTTGGAGGGGGACCGGGGAAGTGGTCCCTGTTGTTCAGCGGGGTGTTCTGAGGGGTTGTGACTCAGTGGCCTCGACAGGGCGGCCCGCAGATGACCCGGCCGGGCTGTCGTGTCGGCCACAGTCGCATGCATGCGCGTTGTGCGCAAGACCCCTCGCGTAAATCACGCGCCGTGTGCCATCATCGACCGCAGCACGCCGGCCCACGTCGTCCGCGAAGGCGCGTCGGCCAGCGCGCCACACCTTGATCTCACCGGATCCCACCAGCGCGAACCGCGCGCACGAGGAGGCCACGTGCCACCCGCCCCCAGCCGGCGACTGCTCGCCATCGCGGACGACCTGTCCGGCGCTGCCGAGACCGCCGCCGGGCTGCTTTCGCGCACAACGCGCAGCCGAGTGCTCCTCGTTCATCCGGTGACACTTCGTCAGGAACACGCCGATGCCCCGCGCTCGCCAGGCGAGGCCACCGTGCTCGACCTCGACTCCCGCTATCTGCCGCCCGCCCCCGCCGCCGACCGGGTCCGCGCCGCACTGGCCGGCGTCGACCCCGGCACCCCCGTGCTCGCCAAGATCGACTCCCTGCTGCGCGGCAACACCGCCGCCACCGCGGCCGCCCTGGCCGAGGGCGGCGCGCCCGTGCTCGCCGCGCCCGCGCTGCCCGCCGCCGGCCGCACCGTCCGCTCGGGCGTCGTCCACCTCGGCGACACCCCCCTGCACCTCACCGACGCCTGGCGGGTCGAGACCACCGCCCCGCCCCGCTCCCTCGCCGACGCGTTCGCGCCGCTGCCCGTCGAGCTCATCGACCTCGGCACGGTGCGCGCCCCCCGCGCCCGGCTGGCCGCCGCGCTCGCCACCGCCACCGCCGCCGGCCGGCTCGCCGCCTGCGACGCCGAGACCGACCAGGACCTCGACGCCATCGCCGGCGCCGCCCTCGCCCTGCCCAGGGCGCCCCGCCTCATCGGCGCCGGCGGCCTGGCCGCCGCCCTCGGCCGCCAGTTGGCCTCCGACCAGGCCGGCGGCCCGCCGTCGCTGCCGCCGCCGCGCGGCGACCGGCCCGTGCTCGTCGTCGTCGGCAGCGCCGAACCCGTCACCGCCGCGCAGATATCGCAGCTCACCGCCGACGGCGCCGTCCACCACGCCCTGCCGAGCGCGGCCCTCGCCGCCGCCGTCGCCCCCTCACCGCTCGGCGCCCTGCCGCTCGCCGAGGACGTGACCGTGCTCAGCGTCGCCCCGACCGGCACCGGCGAACGGCGCGAGGACCCACGGGCCGTCGTCCGCGGCCTCGCCGCGCTCGCCGCCGCCACCGTCGCCGCCGCCCCCCGCCCCGTCGACCTCGTCCTGACCGGCGGCGAGACCGCCCGCCGCGTCCTGGAGACGCTGGCCGTCCACGAACTCGAACCGCGAGGACAGATCCACCACGGCGCGGTCCTCTCCCGCACCCGCGACGAGCGGTCCGTCGTCACCCGCCCCGGCAGCTTCGGCGGCCCCGACTCGCTGCGCCGGATCGTGCGCGCCCTACGCCCCGGCTCACCCACCGCCTCACCCACCGCCCCGACCACCCCCACCAAGCGGAAGGTCCACCCATGAGCTCGTCAACCACCCCCGCCGCCCCCGCCGGCAACACCGGCGACGGCACCGGGCCGCTGCCGCTCATCGCCGTCACCATGGGCGACGGTGCCGGCATCGGCCCCGAGGTGATCGTCCCGGCGGTGCTGCACCCCGACACCCTCGCCCGCTGCCGCCCCGTCGTCATCGGCGACGCCGAACGCCTCCGCCAGGCCGCCACGCTCCTCGGCCGCGCGTCCGAGGTCGACATCGTGCCCGTCAAGACGCCCGCGGAGGCCGAGTTCACCCCCCGCCGGATCAACGTCATCGACCTCGCCCTGCTCCCGGCCGACCTCCCCTGGGGCCGCCTCTCGCCGGTCGCCGGCGACGCCGCCTACCAGTTCGTGCGGGTCGCCGCCGAACTCGCCCAGGCCGGCGCCGTCCAGGGCATCTGCACGGCCCCCCTCAACAAGGAGGCGCTGCACGCCGCCGGCCACCTCTACCCGGGCCACACCGAGCTGCTCGCCAAGCTCACCGGCGTCGACGAGGTCTCCATGATGCTGTCGACCTCCACCGTGAAGGTCATTCACGTCACCACCCACATCGGCCTGATCGACGCCGTTCACCGCATCGAGCCGGGGCTCGTCGCCAGGACCGTGCGGCGCGGCCACGAGGCCATGGTGCGCGCCGGCGTCCCCGCCCCGGTGATCGGCGTCTGCGGCATCAACCCGCACGCCGGCGAGAACGGCCTCTTCGGCTACGGCGAGGAGGAGGAGAAGATCGTCCCCGCGCTGGAGCAGGTGCGCGCCGAGGGCATCGACGCCCGCGGGCCGCTCCCCGCCGACACCGCCTTCTTCCTCGCCGGGCGCGGTGACTACGACCTGATCGTCGCCATGTACCACGACCAGGGCCACGGCCCGGTCAAGGTCCTCGGCCTGGAGGCCGGCGTCAACCTCACCGTCGGCCTGCCCGTCATCCGCACCTCCGTCGACCACGGCACCGCCTTCGACATCGCCGGCACCGGAACCGCCGACGCCGGCAGCATGGTCGAGGCGCTGCGCCAGGCGGCCGAGATGGCCACCAGGCCGACCTCCTGACGGGGACCGCCATGCCGCCCGCCGGATCCCGCACCCGCCGCGACGAGATCGTGCGCCTCGCCACCACCACAGGACTGGCGAGCGTCGCCGACCTCTCGCGCAGCTTCGGCGTCTCGCCCTCCACCATCCGCCGTGACCTGGCCCAGCTCACCGCCGAGGGACGGATGGCCAGGACCTACGGCGGGGCGATGGCGCTCGTCGCGCACCCGGAGGCGTCGCTGCGGCAGCGCACCGGCGAGGCGTTCGAGGCCAAGCGGGCCATCGCCCGCTGGGCCGCCGACCAGATCGGCTCCGGCGAGACGATCCTGCTCGACGGCGGCACCACCGTCCGCGCGCTGGCCCACGAACTGCGCCACGCCGAGCTCCTGACCGTCGCCACCGTCGGGCTCCCCGCCCTGGAGGAGCTGGCCGACGCGGACGGCGTACGCGTCGAGTGCCTGGGCGGCACCCTCCGCCCGGTCAGCCAGAGCTTCGTCGGCCCCTTCACCGAGGCCGCCCTCGAACACCTCAGCTTCGACCGGCTCTTCCTCGGCACCGACGGGGTCGCCGCCGGATTCGGCATCTGCGAGGCCGACCTGCGGCAGACCCGGCTCAAGGAGCTGATGGCCCGCCGTGCCGAACGCGTCTACGTCCTCGCGCACGCGGCGAAGGTGGGCCGCCGCCCGTTCCACGCCTGGGCCAGGCTGCCCGGCGACTGGACCCTGGTCACCGACGCGACGGCCGACCCGTCGGCCGTCGCCGCCCTGCGGGCGGAGGGCGTCTCGGTGGTGACGGTCGGCCTGCCGGCCTGAGCGGCTCGAAGGGACCTCGGCCACGGACGTCCCGTTGGCTGGGGGCGGTGTCGTTTGGCCTTGGCCACCGGCCGACCAGGCGGCGTAGCCGCCGAGGTCGGGCCTGCGGCCGTGTCGACCTGCGGCCGTGCCGCGCCCACCCACCCGCCCTCCGGGCGGGTCGTCGCGCGGCACGGGCCGGGTGGCCCGGCGGCGCAGCCGCCGCGGGCCTTCGACCCCGCCGGGCCGTGTACCGCGCGCAGCGCGTGAAAAAGGGCGGGTGGGTGGGGGCAACCCCGGCGCGGAGCGCCGGGCACGGCCCTGCGGCGCAGCCGCCCCTCTCGGCCGCCGGGCCCGCGCGCAGCGCCTCCGCACCCCGGCGCGGAGCGCTCACGCGCTCAGTAGGGGCCAAGCGCCGCCGCGTCCTCGCCGGCGGCCAGTCCCGCCAGCAGCTCGCCGTGCTCGGCCAGCCGTCCCGGCACGTCCGGCAGCCGGATGTCCAGCTCCGCAGGAGACCCGCAGGAGGCGACCTCGTCCCACGTCACCGGCGCCGACACCGTCGGCGCGGCCCGCGCCCGCAGCGTGTACGGCGTGGCCGTCGTCTTGCGCGCCGCGTTCTGGCTGTGGTCGATGAAGACCCGGCCGGGCCGCAGCCGCCGCGCCATCACCGCGATGGCGAGGTCCGGCAGCTCCCTGGCCGCCTCGGTGGCCAACAGCCGCGCGTAGTCGGAGGAGTCGACCGATGCCACCGGCCGCAGCGGGCACAGCAGGTGCAGCCCCTTGGCCCCCGAGGTCTTGACGTAGGCGGTCAGCCCGTCGGTGGCCAGCCGGTCCCGCAGCCACAGCGCCACCCGGCAGCAGTCCACGATGGTGGCCGGCTCGCCCGGGTCGAGGTCGAGGACGAGGCGATCGGCGACGCCGGGGTCGGTCACCCGCCACTGCGGGGTGTGCAGCTCGACCACCAGGTTGGCCACCCACACCAGGCTGGGCAGGTCCTGCACCAGCACCTGCCGCATCGTGCCCCCGCCGGAGCGCGGGACGTCGCGGGCGGTCACCCACTCCGGGGTGCCGGGCGGCACGTGCTTGGTGAAGAACCGCTCGCCCTCGGGGCCGTCCGGGTAGCGCAGCAGGCTCAGCGGCCGGTCCCGCAGGTGGGGGAGGAGCACGTCGCCGTGGGTCGCGTAGTAGTGCAGCACCTCGCCCTTGGTGGTGCCGTCCGGGTAGATGACCTTGTCCAGGTTGGACAGGGGGACCCGGTGGCCGTCCACGGTGACGACCTGCGACGTCATGCCGCGAGCGCCCTGATCAGCTCCTCGCGGTTCATCGAGGAGCGGCCGGGGATGCTGGCCTCGGTGGCCCGCTGGTACAGCTCGGACTTGCTCAGGCCTTCAAGCTCGGCGCGCCGCCTGTCGCCCGCGCGCCCCCGGCTACGGGCCCGCGCCCCCTTGCGCTCGCCGCCCCCGCCCCCGCCGCGTCGGCCGCGCGCGCTCTCGACGCTGGCCTGCAACGCGTCCATCAGGTCGATCACGTTGGTGGAGCGCGGCGGCGGGGCGCCCTTCTCCACGGTCGCGCCGGTGCGCTTCGCCTCCACCAGTTCGAGCACCCGCTCCTGGTAGGTGTCGTGGAACTCCTCGGGGTTCCACTCCATGCTCAGTGCGTCCACCAGCTGGATGGCGGTGCGTAGTTCCTTGTCCGAGATGTTCGCCCGCTCCGGGAGGTCGCCGATCTCGCGGCGCGGCTCGCGCACCTCGTCCGCCCAGTGCAGGGTGTGCAACGCAAGGACCTCGCCGTCCGCCCTGACGGCGACCAGGTACTCCCGGTTGCGCATCACGAAGGTGGCGACGCCCGCCTTGTTGGACTCGGTGAGGGCGTCCAGCAGCAGGGAGTACACCTTGGCGTACTCGGGGCCCTTCGGGGCCAGGTAGTAGGACCGGTCGAAGTAGATCGGGTCGACCTGGTCCAGGCCGACGAAGCCCGAGATCTCCAGGCCCTTGGAGCGCCCCGGCGCGATGTCGTCCAGCTCGCCCGGCTCGACGATGACGTACTCGTCACCCATCTCGAAGCCCTTGACGATGTCCTCGGCCGGCACCTCGTCACCGGTGCGCTCGTTGACCCGCTTGTTGCGGACCCGGTCGGAGGTGCCGCGCTGGATCTGGTTGAAGCGGATGGTGTGGCTCCGGGTAGCGGTGAAGAGCTGCACCGGCATCGCGACCAGGCCGAAGGACAGCGCGCCGCTCCAGATCGCCCTCGCCATGGGAGCACCTCCTCACCTCACTCCCATGGCACCCCGGCGGATCGGAGATCGCATCCCGGCCGCCCGCCTCAGTAGCGGTAGAAGCCGGCGCCCGTCTTCCTGCCCAGCTGGCCGGCGGCGACCATTCGCAGCAGCAGGGGCGGCGGGGCGTACGACGGCTCCCTGTACTCCGCGTACATCGACTCGGCGATGGAGACCACCGTGTCGAGCCCGATCAGGTCGGCGAGCTTGAGCGGGCCCTGCGGATGGGCGCAGCCGAGCTCCATGCCGCTGTCGATGTCGTCCCTGCTGGCCGCACCGGACTCGAACATCCGGACGGCCGCCAGCAGGTAGGGGATCAGGAGCGCGTTGACGACGAACCCGGAACGGTCCTGGGCGCGGATGACATGCTTGCCGAGCACCCCGGTGACCAGCGCCTCGGCCCGCCGCACCGTCCCGTCCGCCGTGGTGAGCGCGGGGATGACCTCGACCAGCCGTTGCACCTGGGCCGGGTTGAAGAAGTGGATGCCGAGCACCTGGGTGGGCCGTGTGGTGGCCACCGCGAGGTTGACCAGCGGGATGGCCGAGGTGTTGGACGCCAGGATGGCGTCCGGTCGGGTGACGACCTGGTCGAGCACCTGGAAGATCTCCGTCTTCACCGGCTCCTTCTCGACCACCGCCTCGATCACCAGGTCGCGCTCCGCGAACTCACCCAGATCGGTGGTGAAGGTCAGCCGGTCGAGCGCCGCGTCCCGGTCGGCCGCCGTGACCTTGCCGCGCTCGACGGCGCGGTCCAGCGAGGCGACCAGCCGGGTGCGGCCGAGCTCCAACGCCTCGCCCGTCGTCTCGGCGACCATCACGTCAAGGCCCGAGCGGGCGCACACCTCGGCGATCCCGGCGCCCATCTGGCCGCAGCCCACCACCCCGACGCGTTCGATGTCACTCATCGACCAGCCCTTCCGCTCCGCCGCCTGCCGTGCCACGTGATCGTCGTCGCAGGGATGACGTTACCCCCCGGGGCGGAGGGGGAGGGCCGGCCGGGCCGGCCCTCCCGCCCGGCTCAGCCGACGGCGCAGGAGGTGCCGTTGACCGCGAAGGCGGTCGGACTGCCGTTGGCGCCGCTCCAACTGCCGAGGAAGCCGACGGTGGTGGAGCCGCCCGGCGAGAGGGTGGCGTTCCACGAGGCCGGGGTGACGGTCACGTTCCGGCCGCTCTGGGTGTGGCTGCCGTTCCACAGCTGGCTGATGGTCTGCCCGGCGGGGAAGGACCAGGTCAGCCGCCAGTCGCTGAGGGCCGTGGTGCCGGTGTTGGTCACCGTGACCTCACCCTGGAAGCCGCCCTGCCACTGCCCGGACACCCGGTAGCCGACCCGGCACGGCGCGTTCCCAGGCTCCCCCGGCTCCCCCGGCTCTTCCGGGTCCTCCGGGCCGCCGGGGTCCCCGCCGCCTGGCTCGGCGGTCTCGCCGTAGATCACGCCCCGGCCGTTGGTGCTGACGTACACCCGGCCGAACACCCGCGGGTCGCCGGTGATGGCCGCGCCGGTCCACGCCCACTGGTGCTCGTCGTCGTTGATCCGCACCCAGGTCGCGCCGGTGTCCGTGGAACGGTAGATGCCGCGGACGCCGGCGACGACGCCGCTGCTGTAGAGCGTCTGGTACGCGGCGCCGGGGGCCGCGGCGCCGAAGCCGACGGTGTCGGCGTCGATGGCGGAGATCCGGGCGAAGCTGGTGCCGGAGTCGGTGGAGCGCCACAGGCCGCCGCCGGCCAGCCAGATGTCGCCGCCGCGCCCCGGCACGGCGGCGAAGCGCACGTCGCCCGTCGGCAGCCCGGTGGCGGCGGCCGTGAAGGAGGCCCCGCCGTTGGTGCTGACGTAGAACGTGCCCTGGTGGACGCCGTAGAAGCGGCTGGGGTTCACCCGGTCCGCCTCGACCCGCGCGCCCTGCGGAATGCCCTGGGAGGCGGTCCACGAGTTCCCGAAGCCCACCGAGTAGTGCACCCCGGCGCCCTCCGGGCTCCACACGAAGCGGCTGCCGTCGGCCGCCGCCGCCACCGTGCCGCCGTGCGCCCCGGCCGGCGCGGTGCCGGCGAACCAGTTGCCGCCCCCGTCGGTGGAGAAGTTCACGGTCGGTGCCGTGGACTCGCTGACGTGGTTGCCTACCCGCACCACGGTGGCCGGCGCCAGCTCGGCGAAGTCCAGGCCTGTGGTGGTGCCGAAGGAGGGGAAGGCGTCGGACGGCACCTGCGTGAGGCTGGTGTGCCGGAAGCCGCCGATGTCCCCGAGGCCGCTGAGCAACGGGGCGCCGCTCGGCGGGCTCGCCAGGTCGTTGACCGCCGTCTCCTCCAGGCCGCGCACGAAGGGGCGGATGGTGAAGGTCTGGTTGCGGTCCCAGTTGGTGAGCTGGGTGGTGCCGTAGAGCGTGGCCCCCGTGCCGTAGAAGAGCCGGTCCGCGTCGAACGGGTCGATCTCCATGCCCTCGGTCATCCAGCCGAGCTTGGGCGACTCCTCGGGCGGCTGCGGCGTGGCGTTGAAGTCCATCCAGGGCACCGAGGAGATGTCGATCGTGTAGCGCTTGCTCCGGTTGGGATAGCTGGTGAACTCCCAGGACCGGCTCCAGCTGTCCCCGCCGTCGGCGGAGCGGAAGATCTGGGTGTCCGGCCACCAGGAGCTGTAGGCGGTGACCATCACGGTGCCGGGGTTCTGCCGGTCCACGGTCAGGCCGCTGAAGCCGAAGTACCGGTCGCTGCCGGCGGCCACCGGGGAGACGTCGGTCCAGGTGCCGGCGCCGGTGTCGAACCGCCAGACCTGGCCGTCGGCGCCGGCGTAGGGGCCCGCGTCGTCGCTGGTGGCGATGTAGAGGTCGCCGGTCTCCTCGTCGAGTACGCCCTTGTGCGGCAGGTAGCCGGTGGGCTGACCGGGGACCGCCTGCCAGGTCGCGCCGCCGTCGGTGGAGCGGTAGACGCTCTCGCCGAGGTCGGCGACGCCGGCGTAGATGGTCCGGGTGGGGCTGCCGGGCGAGCCCGTCGACGGATCGAAGGTGATCCAGGCGACGCCGACCAGCTCGCTCTGGTACCCGGTGGAGTCGCTCGGGTCGGGCGCGTAGTCACCGGGGTTGGGGAACGAGGTGACCTCCCGCCAGCTCACCCCGGCGTCGGTGCTGCGCCACAGCCCCTCGCCGCTCGGCGCGCCCAGGTAGAGCACGTCGTTGTCGTTGGGGTCGACGACCAGGCGCTCGCCCATGCCGCGGCCCGGCATGTTGCCGCCGAGCTTGAAGGGCAGCTCGGTGGTCTGCCAGGTCTCGCCACGGTCGGCGGAGCGCAGGATCGCGCCGTTGTTCGGGTCCCAGTCGTTGGTGTAGCTGCCGACGGCGGCGTAGACGCGGTCGGGGTCGACGGGGTCGGTCGCGATGGACGCGACGCCCGTGTGGCCCCAGTCGTCCCAGCCGACGTGGTCGAGCAGCGGGATCCAGGACTGGTCCGACTGGTTCCAGCGGTAGGCGCCGCCGATGTCGGTCCTGGCGTAGACCAGGTCCGGCTCGGTCCGGTTGAAGACGATGCTCGGCACGAAACCGCCGCCGCCGATCGCGACGTTGTCCCACGTGTAGTCGGCGGCCGCCTCGACCTCGGCGTCGACCGCCTCCCGGGCCCGGTCGGCCGCGGCACTCGCCGGAGCCGTCGTCGCGGCGGTGAGCAGCCCGCCGGTGAGAGCCATACCGGCCAGCAGGGCCGTCGCCGGTCTCCCTCTTCGCACGCTGGCGCTCCTCTCCTTACTCGTCCGCCGCGGGCGGCGGTTGGGGGTGGCAACAAGGGTGGGAGCGCTCCCAGGTGTGCGTGCGGCCGATGCTAACTGTCGAATGTTGTTCGCATAAGGGGTGTGTCACGTGCTCGTTGCGACTGAGAGTCCGTCACGCTGTGCTGGGTATACGTAACATGGTGATACCGACAGGGGGCTTTCGATGGCACGCATGACCCGCAGGAGCCTGGCGATCGCCACGCTGGGCACGATGGCAGGGGCGCTGACGCTCAGTCAGTCCTCGGTCGCCGCCGGCCGCGGAGCGGTTCCGCTGGCCGCGCCCGGCGCGGCGGCCGGGGGCGGCGCGAGAGCGACGCGGCTGCGCGGCATGTGGATCGCCTCGGTCGCCAACATCGACTGGCCGAGCAAGCCGGGGCTCTCGGCGGACGCGGCGCGGGCCGAGCTGACGACCCTGTTCGACGCGGCGGCCCGCTGGCGTCTGAACACGGTCTTCCTCCAGGTGAGGCCCACGGCCGACGCGTTCTGGCCCTCGCCGCACGAGCCGTGGTCGGAGTGGCTGACCGGCACCCAGGGCCGGGATCCCGGCTGGGACCCGCTGGACTTCGCGGTCACCGAGGCGCACGAGCGCGGCCTGGCGCTGCACGCCTGGTTCAACCCCTACCGGATCGCGACGCACGCCGACCCCTCCCGGCTGACGGCCGATCACCCGGCGCGCCGGAACCCCGGCTGGGCGGTGCCCTACGGCGGCCGGCTCTACTACAACCCGGGCCTGCCCGAGGTGCGCGCCTTCACGCAGGACGCGATGATGCACGCCGTCGAGTCCTACGACATCGACGGCGTGCACTGGGACGACTACTTCTACCCCTATCCGGTGTCCGGCGAGGAGTTCGACGACGACGCGGCCTTCGAGGAGCACGGCGGGGACTTCGACGACCGCGGTGACTGGCGGCGGCACAACATCGACCTGCTGGTGCGGGAGATGGCGGCGCGCGTGCGCGAGGCCAAGCCGGACGTGGCCTTCGGCGTCAGCCCGTTCGCCGTCTGGCGCAACAAGACGACCGACCCGCTCGGTTCGGACACCGACGCCGGCGTGCAGACCTACGACGACCTGTACGCGGACACCCGCACGTGGGTGCGGGAGAGCTGGATCGACTACGTGCTGCCCCAGGCCTACTGGCACATCGGGCAGGAAGGCGCCGACTACGCGACCGTCGTCTCCTGGTGGTCGGAGGTCGCCAGGGGCACCGGCGTCGAACTCCACATCGGTGAGGCGATCTACAAGGTGGGGGATCCGGCGCAGGGCTCGGCCTGGCAGGACCCGGCCGAGCTGTCCCGGCACCTCACGCTGTGCGCCGACCACCCGGAGGTGGGCGGCAACGCCTTCTACTCGGCCAAGCAGGTCAAGGCGGACCCGCTCGGCGCGATGTCCCGGGTGTACCGCGACCACTACGCGTGAGCGGGCGCCGCGGCGCCCGCTCACGGTGGGGTGCGGCGTCAGCCGCGCCCGAGGATCCGGCGGCGCCCGCTCCTGATCTCCGAGTCGGGCCCCGGGGACACCACGCTCTCGTGGCCGTCGGCCGAGCGCACCCGGAAGGGCGGCTCGCCGTTCTCGCCCAGGACCTCGATGACCTCGGCGACCCGGTCGGTGTCGCCGACGGTCCTGCCGTGCGTGACCATCCGGTCGCCTGTCTTCGCTCGCATCGGGATACCCTCCCGTCGCCTCTCGCCGTTCCCGGAGGCCCGCGGCGGGTCGCCCTTCGACAGCGGACTGGCCGCCACCTCCGGTGTGACCTACGTCACCACTTTCAGTCTACGTCGCGCCCTCTGACACGTCAGCCGCGGGACCGCTGGGTGATCACGATGCGGTTTCCGGCACCACCACCGTCGGGGTGCGGCTGGTTGGTCCTGGTGATGCCGGCGTGGGCGAGTCCGCGATGCCCCGGGGGCGGAGGATGGCGGTCGGGCGGGCTGTGGGTTTGGCCGACTTGGCGCCAGCGCCGCGCCGGGGCACGTCAGCCGCGGGACCGCTGGGTGATCACGATGCAGACCAGCACCGCCACCGCCGTCAGTGGTGCGGCCGGCGTGAGGCGCTCGTCGAGCAGCAGCACCGCCCACCCCAGCGTGAGCAGCGGCTGGGCGAGCTGCAACTGACTGGCCCTGGCGATGCCGGCGCGGGCGAGGCCGCGGTACCAGACCGCGATGCCCAGGAGCTGGGAGCCGAAGGCCACCCACAGCAGGCCGACGGCCGAGCGCGCCGTGAGCTCGGCCGGCTCGGTCGCCAGCGCGGCGACGAGGCCGACCGTGGCCGGTGGCAGGCTGGCCGTGAGGGCCCAGGCCATCACCTGCCAGCCCGGCATCTCGCCGGCCAGCCGGCCGCCCTCGCCGTAGGCGGCGGCGCAGATCAGCAGCGCGAGCAGCAGGTAGCCGTCGCCGGCCGTGGGGGCGCCGCCGTTCTGCTGGATGGCGAAGACCAGCACCGCGGCCGCCCCGACCAGCGCCGCGCCCCAGAAGGCGCGGGACGGGCGGCTGCCCGTCCGGAGCGTGACGTAGCAGGCGGTGCTGATCGGCAACAGCCCGACCACCACGGCGGCGTGCGCGGTGGACGAGGTCTGGAGGGCGAGCGTGGTCAGCAGCGGGAAGCCGATCACGGTGCCGGCGGCCACGGTCGCGAGGCCGGGCCAGTGCCGGCGCTCGGGCGGCGGGACGCGAGCCAGCACGAGCCAGCCGACGGCGACGACCGCGCCCAGCGCGACGCGGGCGCAGGTGAGTGTCCAGGGGCCGAGCCCGTCCAGACCCCAGACCGTGCCGGGGAAGGTGAACGAGAACGCGAGGACCCCGAGGGCGGCGAGGGCGATGCCACCCCGGTCCGTCGTTCCGGCCGGCACCGCTATCGGCGCGCGGGCGGTAGCGCTATGGTGATCCGTCATGAAACACGGTAGCAGTGAGGCGGAGCTGGCCGGCCTGCTGCGTCGGGATCTGGACCGCTACCGGCCGGGGGCGCGGCTGCCCTCCAGCCGGGAGCTGATGCGGCGCCACCAGGTCGGCCCGGGGACCGTCGCCCGCGCGCTGGCGGCGCTGGCCGCCGAGGGTCTCGTGGTGACCCGCCCGGGCGCCGGTGCCTTCCGCGCCGGGCCGCGCCCGGCGACCCCGCCGCCGGGCGACACCTCCTGGCAGCAGATCGCCCTCACCGCCGAGCCCTCACCCGACGAGGTACCGCGCACCGTGGAGGCCGAGGGCGTGCTGGCGACCCTGGTCCCCCCGCCGTCCGGCGTCATCGAGCTCAACGGCGGCTACCTGGCGCCCGCACTGCGGCCGGAGCGGGCGCTGGCCGCCGCGCTCGCCAGGGCCGGGCGCCGCCCGGGCGCCTGGGAGCGCCCGCCGATGGCCGGTCTGCCGGAGTTGCGGGCCTGGTTCGCCCGCGAGATCGACGGTGGCGCCGGCACGGTGGCCGCCGCCGACGTGCTGATCACCGCCGGCGGGCAGAGTGCCCTCACCACCGCGCTCCGCGCCCTCGCACCGCCCGGTGCCCCGGTGCTCGTGGAGTCGCCGACCTACCCCGGGATGCTGGCCGTCGCCCGGGCCTCGGGGCTGCGTCCCGTCCCCGTGCCGGTGGACGCCGACGGGGTACGCCCAGACCTGCTACGACAGGCGTTCCGCGCCAGCGGGGCGCGGGTCTTCGTCTGCCAGCCGCTCTTCCAGAACCCGACCGGCGCGGTGCTCGCGCCGGAGCGAAGGGCCGAGGTGCTCGCCGCGGCGCGGGCCGCCGGCGCCTTCGTGGTCGAGGACGACTTCGCCAGGCTGCTCGGCCACGAGGACGCGGGGCCGCTGCCGGCGAGCCTGGCGGCCGACGACCCGGACGGCACGGTGGTGCACGTCCGTTCGCTGACCAAGGTCACCTCGGCCAGCCTGCGGGTCGGGGCCCTCGCCGCGCGTGGTCCGGTCGCCGAGCGGCTGCGCTCCATCCAGATCGTCGACAGCTTCTTCGTCCCGCGACCGCTCCAGGAGACGGCGCTCGAACTCGTCGGCGCACCCGCGTGGGGCCGTCATCTCAGAGCGGTGGCACGGGAGTTGCGGGAGCGGCGGGAGGCGATGACGCGGGCGCTCGCGGCCGGCCCCGCCGGGCCCCAGGCGCCTCCGCCGCGCGGCGGCTACCACCTGTGGCTGCCGCTGCCACCCGGCTCGGACGAGGCCGCGCTCACGGCCGCCGCGCTGCGGGCCGGCGTCGCCGTCGCGCCCGGCCGCCCGTACTTCGCGGCCGAGCCGCCCGCCGCCCACGTCCGCCTCAGCTTCGCGCCCGCCGCCGGGCACGCCGAGCTGGTCGAGGGGGTACGGCGGTTGGGCGCGGCCTGGCGCGACGCGCTGGGCGGCCCACCGGAACCGTCGTGAGATTTACCTCAGCGTAGTGGTGCGGATATTCGAGTGCTCGTACGATCGCGCCATGCTGGTCACGCTGATCGCCGCAGCCCGCAGCTCCAGCCTGCTCGACGCACGCTTCGGCGATGACCGCCCACTCGACACCGCCGGCTGGCGAGCGCTGGAGCGCGCTATCCCGGCCCTGCTGCCGCTGACCGCCGCCGAGCTCCGCTACTGCTCGCCGACCCCGGGCAGCCGACAGACGGGGGAGGCCATCGGCCTCGCCCCGCTCGCCCAACCCGCCCTGCGCGACTGCGACATGGGGCGCTGGAACGGGCTGACTCTACAGGAGGTCACCGCCCGCGAGCCGGCCGCGGTCGACGTCTGGCTCGCCGACCCGCGCTCCGCCCCGCACGGGGGCGAGGCCCTGCTGTCCTTCGTCTCCCGGGTCGGCGGCTGGCTCGACACCCGACCCATCGACGACGACGGCCGGGTCGTCGCCGTCACCGAACCCTCGGTGATCAGGGCCGCCATGCTCTACGCGCTCAAGGCGCCCCCGCTCTCCTACTGGCGCACCGAGGTCCACCCGCTCTCCGTCGTCAGCCTCAGCGGCGGCCGCGGGCACTGGAGCCTGCGGCTCGGCTGAGCCCGGACCGACGCGGCAGGCGGCTCGAATACATATACGCCTTGCGGTCTAGGTGGTACCTGTCACCGCGTGGCGGCGCCGTGCGGGGGCGGTGGCCCGCAGAGCCCGGCTTGGCGGCTTCGCCGCCACGAGCCGCGCCCTGCGGCCGTGCCGCGCCCACCCACCCGCCCTTGGCAGGTGGCCTCGCGCGGCGGGGGCCGGGTGGCCCGGCGGCGAAGCCGCCATGGGCCCTTGCTCCTGCCGGCCCGCTCACCACGCGCAGCGGGCCGCCGCGCGCAGCGCGGGGAACGGGACCGGCCGGCGGTGGGAGCCGCCACCTCGCGCGAAGGGCGGAGAAGGGTGGGTGGGTGGGGAACAAACCCCCGCGTGCAGCACCGGGGCGCACGGCGGGGCCGGAGCCGCCGCGTGCCCGCCCCCGCGCGAAGCGCGGGCGGGTGGGTGGGGGAAAACCCGACACGGAACGCCCCGGCGGCCGCGGAGCCGCCGCCGCGCGCGACGCGTGAAAGGGCTGGTGGGTGGGCAGACCTCGCGTGGCGCCCCACACGAGGCACCCGTTGCATAAAAGTGCCACGCTGCGTATAGTCATGCCATCGTAACAAGGAGGCGATGGCGTTGCGCGCTGCGGTGGCGGGAGCGAGCGGCTATGCGGGTGGGGAGATCCTGCGGCTGCTGTTGGGGCACCCCGAGGTGGAGATAGGCACGCTGACCGGCAACACCAGTGCCGGGCAGCGGCTCGGCGTGTCCCAGCCGCAGCTGTTGCCGTTGGCCGACCGCGTGGTCGAGGAGACCACGCCGGCCGCGCTCGCCGGTCACGACGTCGTCTTCCTCGCCCTGCCGCACGGCCACTCGGCCGCTGTCGCCGAGCAGCTCGGCGACGAGACGCTGATCGTCGACTGCGGCGCAGACTTCCGGCTCTCCGACGCGGCCGACTGGGAGCGGTTCTACGGCTCGCCGCACGCCGGCACCTGGCCCTACGGACTGCCCGAGCTGCCCGGCGGCCGGCAGGCGCTGCGCGGTGCCCGGCGGATCGCCGTGCCCGGCTGCTACCCGACCGCCGTCACGCTGGCGCTCTTCCCGGCCTACGCCGCCGGCCTCGCCGAGCCGGAGGCCGTGATCGTGGCCGCCAGCGGCACCTCGGGCGCCGGCCGCTCGCTCAAGCCGCACCTGCTGGGCAGCGAGGTCATGGGCGCCATGAGCCCCTACGGCGTCGGCGGCGGCCACCGGCACACCCCCGAGATGATCCAGAACCTCTCGGCGGTCGCCGGCGAGCGGGTCACGGTCTCGTTCACCCCCACCCTGGCGCCCATGTCCCGCGGCATCCTGGCCACCTGCTCGGCCAGGGCCAGGCCGGGGCTGACCGCCGCCGAGCTGCGCGAGACGTACGCAAAGGCGCTCGCGGGCGAGCCATTCGTCCGGCTGCTGCCCGAGGGGCAGTGGCCGAACACGGCCGCCGTCGCCGGGTCCAACGCCGCGCTGCTCCAGGTCGCGCTCGACGAGTCGGCCGGCCGCCTGATCGTCGTCAGCGCCATCGACAACCTCACCAAGGGCACCGCGGGTGGCGCGGTGCAGAGCATGAACATCGCCCTCGGCCTCCCCGAGGAGCTCGGCCTTTCCACGATCGGAGTCGCGCCATGAGTGTCACCGCCGCCAAGGGCTTCACAGCCGCCGGCGTCGCCGCCGGAATCAAGGAGAGCGGTGCGCCCGACCTGGCGCTCGTGGTGAACCAGGGCCCCCGTCGCGCCGCCGCCGGCGTCTTCACCAGCAACCGGGTCAAGGCCGCGCCCGTGGTCTGGTCCGAGCAGGTGCTCAAGGGCGGCGCCGTCACCGCCGTCGTCCTCAACTCCGGGGGCGCCAACGCCTGCACGGGACCGCTCGGCTTCCAGGACACCCACGCCACGGCGGAGCGCGTCGCCGAGGCGCTGGGCCACAGCGCCGGCGAGGTGGCCGTGGCCTCCACCGGCCTGATCGGCCTCCGGCTGCCCATGGACAAGCTGCTGCCCGGTGTCGACAAGGCGGTCGCCGAGCTCTCGGCGCACGGCGGCGAGAAGGCCGCCATCGCCATCAGGACCACCGACACCGTGCACAAGACCGCCGTCGCCGAGGGCGCCGGCTGGACCGTCGGCGGCATGGCCAAGGGCGCCGGTATGCTCGCGCCGGGGCTCGCCACCATGCTGGTGGTCCTCACCACGGACGCCGACGTCGAGGCCCCGGCGCTGGACGCGGCGCTGCGCGCCGCCACCAGGACCACCTTCGACCGGATCGACTCCGACGGCTGCATGTCGACCAACGACACCGTGCTGCTGCTCTCCTCCGGCGCCTCCGGCGTGGTGCCCGAGCCGGACGCCTTCGCCGAGGCGGTCAGGACCGTCTGCGCGGACCTCGCGCGGCAGCTGATCGGGGACGCCGAGGGCGCCTCCAAGGACATCAGGATCGAGGTCACCGGCGCCGCCACCGAGGACGAGGCCGTCGAGGTCGGCCGCTCCATCGCCCGCAACAACCTGCTCAAGTGCGCCATCCACGGCGAGGACCCCAACTGGGGCCGGGTGCTCTCCGCCATCGGCACCACCTCGGCGACCTTCGACCCCGACCAGCTCGACGTCGCCATCAACGGCGTCTGGGTCTGCCGCAAGGGCTCCTTCGGCGAGGACCGCGCCCTGGTCGACATGCGCTACCGCGAGGTCCGCATCACCGCCCACCTGGCCGCCGGCGACGCGACCGCCGTGATCTGGACCAACGACCTCACCGCCGACTACGTGCACGAGAACAGCGCCTACTCCTCATGACGACGACACCGCAGAAGAGCACCACCCGCAAGCACACCGCGCTCCCCAAGGCCCGGATCCTCATCGAGGCGCTGCCCTGGCTGACCCGCCATCACGGCAAGACCGTCGTCATCAAGTTCGGCGGCAACGCCATGGTGGACGAGGAGCTCAAGGCGGCCTTCGCGCAGGACGTCGTCTTCCTGCGGCACGCCGGCCTGCGGCCCGTCGTGGTGCACGGCGGCGGCCCGCAGATCAACGCCCAGCTCGACCGGCTCGGCCTGACCTCCGAGTTCCGGGCAGGACTGCGCGTGACCACCCCGGAGACCATGGACGTGGTCCGCATGGTGCTGGCCGGCCAGGTGCAGCGCGAGCTGGTCGGCCTGCTCAACCGGCACGGGCCGCTGGCCGTGGGCATGACCGGCGAGGACGCCCACCTGATGACGGCCACCAAGCGCTACGCCCAGGTGGACGGCGAGCCGGTGGACCTCGGCCGGGTCGGCGACATCACCGCGACCGACACCGGCGCCGTCGAGGCGCTGCTCGACGACGGACGCATCCCGGTGATCTCCTCGATAGCCCGCAGCGCCGACGACCACCACGTCTACAACGTCAACGCCGACACCGCGGCCGCCGCCGTCGCCGCCGCGCTCGGCGCCGAGACCCTGATGGTGCTGACCGACGTCGAGGGCCTGTACGCGGACTGGCCGACCAGCGACGAGGTGATCAGCAGGCTCACCGTCAGCGAGCTGGAGCGGCTGCTGCCGGAGCTGGCCAGCGGCATGGTGCCCAAGATGGAGGGCTGCCTGCACGCCGTGCGCAACGGCGTGGGCACCGCGCGCGTGATAGACGGCCGGGTCCAACACGCCATCCTGCTGGAGATCTTCACCGACGAGGGTGTCGGCACCATGGTCGTGCCGGACCCGCCGGCCGCACACGACAACGGAGAGGGGACGGGACAGCCGTCATGAGTACCGGCACGAGCACCGCCACGAGCACAGCCACGAGCAACGAGGCCCTCACCACGCGCTGGCGGGGCGCGCTGATGGACAACTACGGCACCCCCCGGGTCCCGCTCACCCACGGCGAGGGCGCCCGCCTCTGGGACGCGGACGGCAAGGAGTACCTGGACTTCCTCGGCGGCATCGCGGTCAACTCCCTCGGCACCGGCCATCCGGCCGTGGTGCGCGCGGTCTCCGACCAGGTCGCCCTGCTCAGCCACGTCTCCAACCTCTTCGTCGCCGAGCCCCCGGTGGCGCTCGCCGAGCGGCTGCTCGCCCTGTCCGGGCGGCCGGGCCGCGCCTACTTCTCCAACTCGGGCGCCGAGGCGGTCGAGGCGGCCTTCAAGATCGGCCGGCTCACTGGCAGGACCCACATGGTGGCCACCCAGGGTGGGTTCCACGGCCGCACGATGGGCGCGCTCTCGCTCACCGGCCAACCGGCCAAGCAGGAGGGCTTCCACCCGCTGCCGGCCGACGTCACCCACGTCCCCTACGGCGACGCGGAGGCGCTGCGCGCGGCCGTCACCACCGACACCGCCCTGGTGATCCTGGAGCCGATCCAGGGCGAGAACGGCGTGATCGTGCCGCCCGAGGGCTATCTGGCCGAGGCCAGGGCCATCACCAGGGCCACCGGCACGCTGCTGGTGCTCGACGAGGTGCAGACCGGTATCGGTCGCACCGGCCACTGGTTCGCCGGCCAGGCACAGGGCGTGGAGGCGGACGTGGTCACCCTGGCCAAGGGGCTGGGCGCCGGCCTGCCGATCGGCGCCACCCTCGCCTTCGGCGAGGCGGCCGAGCTGTTCGGGCCCGGGAAGCACGGCTCCACCTTCGGCGGCAACCCCGTCTCCTGCGCCGCTGCCCTCGCGGTCCTCGACACCATCGAGTCCGAGGGGCTGCTGGAGCGGGTCAAGGCCGCGGGGGAGCGGCTGCGTGACGGCGTGTGGAATCTCGGCCATCCGCTGGTCGACCGTGTCAGGGGCGCGGGCCTGCTGCTCGGTATCGTGCTCACCGAGCCGCTGGCCGCGCAGGTGCAGCAGGCGGCCCAGCAGGCCGGATTCCTGGTCAACGCCGCCACCCCCGAGGTGGTGCGGCTCGCTCCGCCCCTGATCATCGGCGACGCCGAGGTGGACGCGCTGCTCGCGGCGCTGCCCCGGATCCTCGACGACGCGGACGCGTCGGCGTCAGCCAGATGACCCGAAGGGGGAGCATGACCGACGAGCGGCAGCCCGTGACGGCCGGGCAGAAGGCTCTGGGACCACAGGGATCGTCCGTGCCCCAGACCAGGACCGCACGGCACCGGCGCATCGTGGAGATTCTCAACCGTCAACCGGTGCGTTCACAGAGCCAGTTGGCCAAGCTCCTCGCCGACGACGGGCTGAGCGTCACGCAGGCGACGCTCAGCCGCGACCTGGACGAGCTCGGCGCCGTGAAGATCCGCAACGCGGGAGGGGAGCTGATCTACGCGGTGCCGAGCGAGGGCGGCTTCCGGACCCCCCGGGTGCCGCTCGGCGAGTCGGCCAAGGAGGAGCGGCTCGCCCGGCTCGCCGGGGAGCTGTTGATCTCGGCCGAGGCCTCCGCCAACCTCGTCGTGCTGCGCACCCCGCCCGGCGCCGCGCAGTTCCTCGCCTCCGCGATCGACCAGGCCGAGGTGCACGACATCCTGGGCACCATCGCGGGCGACGACACCCTGCTGCTCATCAGCCGCGACCCGGCGGGCGGGCAGTCGCTCGCCGGGCATCTGCTGCGCCTCGCCCAGAAACAGAAGGAGCGGGAGCGGGAGGAGCCCGCGGACTGACGGCCGACGCCGGCGCGCGCCGGCACCCGTCTCGCGGTGGCACGGCGCCGTCAGCCGGGCGCCAGCCGCCGTGGCATCGTGAAGCGCAGCGTCTCGCGGGCCACCGGCACCTCCTCCACCTCCCGGTAGCCGCGCTCGGCGAGCGCCGCCACCAGCTCCGTCACCGGCGCCTCGGGGACCGAGGCGCCGGCCGACACGCCCACCGTGGAGACGCCCTCGAACCACGCGTCGACGATCTCGTCGGCCGTGTCGATCAGCCGGGCGGCCCGGGCGCCGGCGCGCAGCGCGACCTCCACCAGCCGCGCCGAGTTGGAGGAGTTGGCCGAGCCGACCACCAGCAGCAGGTCGCAGCGCGGCGCGATGGCCCGCACCGCGTCCTGCCGGTTCTGGCTGGCGTAGCAGATGTCGTCGCCCGGCGGGTCGGCCAGGGCCGGCAGGCGCTCGCGCAGCACCCGCGCCGTCTCGGCGACCTCGTCGACCGCGAGCGTGGTCTGCGAGAGCCAGACCACCCGGGTCTCATCCCGCAGGTCGAGCCGCTCGGCCTCCGCCGGCGACTCGACGACGTGGATGCGCCCCGGGGCGTGCCCGACGGTGCCGACGACCTCCTCGTGGTCGGCGTGGCCGATCAGCGCGATCTCGTAGCCGTCCGCGGCGAAGCGCTCGGCCTCCCGGTGCACCTTGGTCACCAGCGGGCAGACCGCGTCGACCACCGTCAGCCGGCGCTCGGCCGCCTGCCGGTGCACGGCCGGCGCCACGCCGTGCGCCGAGAACACCACGAGGGCCCCCTCGGGCACCTCGGTCAGCTCCTCGACGAACACCGCGCCGCGCGCCGCCAACTCCCGGACCACATGCGTGTTGTGCACGATCTGGCGGCGCACGTAGACCGGCGGCCCGTGCCGCGACAGCGCCTCCTCAACGGTGGCGACCGCGCGCTCGACGCCGGCGCAGAAGCCGCGCGGCGCGGCCAGCAGTACCTTCCCCATCGGTGACGCTTCCTTCCTCGGGGGCTCTCCGCGGGCTCCCGCCTTCTCTCGTCGGCTCAGTGGTCGCGGCGGCAGGCGAGACGGGCCAGCGCGGCCAGCCCGGCGGCGGCCGGCTCGGCCGGCTCGGCCGCCCGCAGGGCCTCCATGGCCTGCGTGAACTCACGCTCCGCCGCCTCCTCCGCCCAGGCGCGGCCGCCGGCCTCGGACACCAGCTCGGCGAGCGCGGCGATCTCGGCCGGCTCCGCCTCGGCGGAGCGCCCCCGCGAGGCGCCGTACCGCTCGGCGAGGCGCCGCCCGGCGGGGGTGCCCGAGTCGAGCGCGGCGACCACCGGCAGGGACTTCTTGCGGCTGGCCAGGTCGGCGCCGGCCGGCTTTCCCGTGACCTTCGGGTCGCCCCAGATCCCCAGCAGGTCGTCGACGAGCTGGAAAGCCATGCCCAGGTGGGTGCCGAACCGCCGCAGTGCCTCGATCCGCTCCGGCGGGCCGCCGCCCCACAGCGCGCCCAGAGCGCAGGCGCAGGCGAGCAGCGCCGCGGTCTTGCGCTCGGTCATCGCCAGGCACTCGGCCAGCGAGACGTGCGCGCGCTCCTCGAAGCCGATGTCGGCCTGTTCGCCCTCGATCAGCCGCGTGGTGGCCTCGGCCAGCCACCGTAATCCGGTGACCGTGCGCGCCCTGCCGAGCGGGTCCTCGGTCAGCACCCGGCTGGCCTGGACCAGCAGCGCGTCCCCCGCGAGCAGCGCCGCCGACGAGCCGAAGACGGCCCAGGCCGTGGCCCGGTGCCTGCGGGTGGTGTCGCCGTCCAGGATGTCGTCGTGCAGCAGCGAGAAGTTGTGCACCAGCTCCACGGCCACCGCCGGGTCCAGCGCCTCGGTGGCCGGGGCGCCCATCGCCTCGGCGCAGCCGAACACCAGGGCCGGGCGCAGCGCCTTGCCGGCCGGTGCGGCGCCGGGGCGGCCGGCGCTGTCCGTCCAGCCGAAGTGGTAGGAGGCGACCCGGGCCACCGGCTCCGGCAGCCGGCCGACCCAGTCGCGCAGGCCCGGGTCGAGCAGCTCGCGGGTGCGCCCCAGGGCGGCGAGCGCCGTGGCCCGCTCGTCCGCGGTCTCGGGGAGTGTGGTCATGAGGGACCTCCGCTGGCTTCGGTGCCGGGTCCGCTGACCCGGCACGGTCGACTGGTGCGAGGGGCGGCTCGCCGCCGCGCGGTGACGGTCCCGCGCACGCGCCCGCCGCCTCGCCGTGACGGCCGGGGCGGCCGAGGCGGCGGACAACGATCGTGTTGTCAGCTTGGCCGTTTTCCCCGGCGCGCTGGAACGGCGCGTTTCGCATCCGCCGCGCGCCGGGAGAAGACAACGCGCGCCGTTGTCGATCTGTTCGACCGCCCTGACCAGGGGGTCCGCTCAGGCCAAAGGGGCAACGGAGCGCGTTCGCCTGCTCGTAATTCACTCGTATGGGTGAGATGGGCGTTCTCCCGCGTGTGATGACCGGGGTCGGCGCGAGTCGTCGTACGTTCGCCCGTATGTCCTACCCGTCCGGGGGGTTTGCCCAGCCTTGTCGCTCGCATTGACGAACCATGCGAAGCCCTGCATACTTATTCCTGTCCACGCATGCATCTGAAGGAGACCCCCGTGACCCAGCGCGTCGTACTCGCCTACTCGGGTGGCCTGGACACCTCTGTCTGCATCGGCTGGATCGCCGAGGCGACGGGTGCGGAGGTCATCGCCGTCGCCGTCGACGTCGGCCAGGGCGGCGAGAGCCTGGACGTCATCCGCAAGCGCGCGCTGGCCTGCGGCGCCGTCGAGGCCGAGGTCGTGGACGCCAAGGACGAGTTCGCCAACGAGTACTGCCTCCCGGCGATCAGGTCCAACGCCCTGTACATGGACCGGTACCCGCTGGTCTCCGCCCTCTCCCGGCCGCTGATCGTCAAGCACCTGGTGGCCGCCGCCGCCAAGCACGGCGCCGACACCGTCGCCCACGGCTGCACCGGCAAGGGGAACGACCAGGTCAGGTTCGAGGCCGGCATCACCTCCCTCGCCCCCGACCTGAAGTGCATCGCCCCCGTCCGGGACTACGCGATGACCCGTGACAAGGCCATCGCCTTCGCCGAGGACAAGGGCCTCCCGATCGCCACCACCAAGAAGTCCCCGTACTCCATCGACGCCAACGTCTTCGGCCGCGCCATCGAGACCGGCTTCCTCGAGGACATCTGGAACGCGCCGATCGAGGACATCTACGAGTACACCCAGGACCCGGCCACCCCCAGGAGCGCCGACGAGGTCGTCATCAGCTTCGAGCACGGCGTCCCGGTCGCGGTCGACGGCCGCCCCGTCACCCCCCTGCAGGCCATCCAGGAGCTCAACGAGCGGGCCGGCGCCCAGGGCGTGGGCCGGATCGACATGGTCGAGGACCGGCTGGTCGGCATCAAGTCCCGCGAGGTCTACGAGGCGCCAGGCGCCATCGCGCTCATCACCGCCCACCAGGAGCTGGAGAACGTCACGGTCGAGCGCGAGCTGGCCCGCTACAAGCGGCAGGTCGAGCAGCGCTGGTCCGAGCTGGTCTACGACGGCCTGTGGTTCTCGCCGCTCAAGCGCGCCCTCGACGGCTTCGTCGCCGAGGCCAACCAGCACGTCAGCGGCGACATCCGGATGACCCTGCACGGCGGCCGGGCCGTCGTCACCGGCCGGAAGTCCGCCCAGTCGCTCTACGACTTCAGCCTCGCCACCTACGACACCGGCGACACCTTCGACCAGTCGCTCTCCAAGGGCTTCATCGAGATCTTCGGCATGTCCAGCAAGATCGCGGCCCGGCGGGACCTGGCCCAGTGACCGACGCGACCCAGGGCCAGGACGTCCGTCTCTGGGGCGGCCGGTTCGCGGACGGACCGGCCGCCGCGCTGGAGCGGCTGAGCGCCTCCGTCCACTTCGACTGGCGACTCGCGCCCTACGACATCGCCGGCTCCCGCGCCCACGCCCGGGTGCTGCACCGGGCCGGGCTGCTCACCGGGGACGAGCTCGACCGCATGCTCGCCGGCCTCGACCGGCTCGCGGCCGACGTCGCCGACGGCTCGTTCACCGGCACCATCGCCGACGAGGACGTGCACACGGCGCTGGAGCGCGGGCTGCTCGAGCGGCTCGGCCCCGAGCTCGGCGGCAAGCTGCGCGCCGGCCGCTCGCGCAACGACCAGGTGGCCACGCTCTTCCGGATGTACCTGCGGGACCACGCCCGGATCATCGCCGGCCTCCTGGCCGACCTGACCGAGGCGCTGATCGGCCTCGCCGACGCCCACCCGAGCGCGGCGATGCCGGGCCGCACCCACTTCCAGCACGCGCAGCCGGTGCTCTTCGCGCACCACGTGCTGGCGCACGTCCAGGCGCTCGCCAGGAACGCCGAGCGGCTGCGGCAGTGGGACGCGCGCACGGCGGTCTCGCCGTACGGCGCGGGCGCGCTGGCCGGCTCCTCGCTCGGTCTCGACCCGGAGGCGGTCGCGGCCGACCTCGGCTTCGAGGGCGGCTCGGTGGCCAACTCGATCGACGGCACCGCCTCCCGGGACTTCGCCGCCGAGTTCGCGTTCGTCACCGCGATGATCGGCGTCGACCTCTCGCGGATCGCCGAGGAGATCATCGTCTGGAACACGAAGGAGTTCTCCTTCGTCACCCTGCACGACGCGTTCTCCACCGGCAGCTCGATCATGCCGCAGAAGAAGAACCCGGACATCGCGGAGCTGGCGCGCGGCAAGTCGGGGCGGCTCATCGGCAACCTCACCGGGCTGCTCGCCACCCTCAAGGCGCTGCCGCTCGCCTACAACCGCGACCTCCAGGAGGACAAGGAGCCGGTCTTCGACTCCTGTGACCAACTCGAGGTGCTGATGCCGGCGTTCACCGGCATGCTGGCCACCCTCACGGTCAACGAGGAGCGGATGGCCGAGCTGGCGCCGGCCGGCTTCTCGCTGGCCACCGACATCGCCGAGTGGCTGGTCAAGCAGGGCGTGCCGTTCCGGGACGCGCACGAGATCGCCGGCGAGTGCGTCAAGGTCTGCGAGGCCGAGGGCATCGAGCTCGACCAGCTGACGGACGAGCAGTTCGCCAAGATCTCGCCGCGCCTCACCCCCGAGGTCCGCACGGTCCTCGACGTGCCGGGCGCGCTGGCCGCCCGCTCGGCCCGCGGCGGCACGGCGCCGTCGGCGGTCGCCGTCCAACTGGCCGACGCCAAGGCCGAGCTGGCCCGCCAGCGGGAGTGGGTCGCGGCCCGCGAGCCCGCCTCCGGCGGGGTGGGCCACGACCGGGGGGCGTGACCGACTCCCGCTGGACGGCCGGTGGCGACCGGCGGCCGGGTCAGGCCGCCGCCTCGCCCGGGTAGCGCAGGCCGATGCGGGCGCGGGCGGCGTCCAGCGTCCGCATCACGGCCAGGCTGCCGTCGAGCGGCACCAGCGGCGACTCCAGCTCGCCGGCCCGCAGGCAGCGGGTCACCTCCGTGATCTGGTGGACGAACGAGGCCGCGGGACCCGGCTCGACGAACTCCTCCGGGTCCCGTCCCGGCCGGTGCAGCACGAAGCGGTCGCCGAAGAAGAAGCCGCGCGGGAACTCGATCCGGCCGGCCGAGCCGGTCACCGAGGCCACCAGTGGCGTGTCCGCCACCAGTGAGCAGCTGAGGGTCGCGACCGCGCCCGAGTCGTAGCCGAGCACCAGGCCGGTGTTGGTGTCCACCCCGCCGCTCAGCCGGGCCCAGGCCGCCACCTCGTCCGGCTCGCCGAGCACCAGGTGGGCGAAGGAGACCGGGTAGACGCCGAGGTCCAGCAGCGCCCCGCCACCCAGTGCCGGGTCCAGCAGCCGGTGCCCGGGATCGAGCGGGCCGCCGATCCCGAAGTCGGCCTGCACCGACCGGACCTCGCCGATCGCGCCGTCCCGCACCAGGCCCACCATCCGGCGGATGGCCGGGTTGCAGTACATCCACATGGCCTCCATCAGGAACAGGCCACGCGCCCTGGCCAGCGCCACCAGCGCCCCGGCCTCCGCCGCGTTCAGCGTGAACGGCTTCTCGCACAGCACCGCGCGGCCGGCCTCCAGACACTGCCGCACCGCCGCGTGGTGCGCGCTGTGCGGCGTCGCCACGTACACCGCGTCCACCTCGGGGTCGGCCACCAGCTCCGCCCAACTCCCGTACGCCCGGGGGATCCCGAAGCGCTCGGCGAACGCCTGCGCCGGCCCCGACGCCCGCGAACCCACCGCCACCAGATCCGCGTCCGGCAGCGACAGCGCGTCGCCCGCGAACCGCGCCGCTATCGAGCCGGTCGCCAGGATCCCCCAGCGCACCGGTCGTCTCCCGGCATCCGCGCCGTCCCCCATCTCACTCCCGTCCGGCGCGCCCTCCCGGGGGCGCCGTGCTGTCAGGGGCCACTGTCAGTGGCTGCTTCTAGAGTCGCGATCATCGTAAGCACGACCACAGGGAGATGGTCATGGGGTGGATCCGGGCAGGCGACTACGAGGTCGCGCTCGACGACTCGGGCGGCGTGATCTGCCGCAACAGGGCGGGCCGCCAGCTCAGGTCCGTGCCCGCCAGGATCGCCGACGAGCCGGCCGTCGTCCAGCTCCGCCAGCTCACCGAGTGGCTGGCGCGGCACGAGCGCGAGTGCCTGGCCAGCGTCGAGCGCTGGATGACCAGGTCCCTGCCGGTGCCCGCCGCGGCGCTCGTCGCCGTCTGGCCCGACACCGCCTGGCGGGCCGCCCTGCGGGACCTCGTCGTCACCGACGAGAGCGGCGCCGTCGCCGGCTTCCTGCGGGACGCCGACCCCGAGCGCGGCATCGGCCTGGTCGACCTGGACGGCGACACCGTGCGCGTCCGCCCCGAGCGCCTGCGTATCCCGCACCCGGTGCTCCTCGACGACCTCGACGAGCTGCGGGACTTCGCCACCGAGCTCGACCTGCGGCAGGGCGTCGGGCAGTTGCACCGCGAGGTGTGGCGGCCGGGCGGCGTCGACCCGGCCGCCGACCGCGTCGACACCTTCGCCGGCGGCCGGTTCAAGCAACTGCGGTTCCTCATCGGCCGCGCCACCTCCCTCGGCTACCGGGTGCGCGGCGGCCAGGCCGTCTGCCCCGTCTTCGAGGCCGGCCGCACCGTCGAGGCCCGGGTCTGGCTCGGCGAGTACGACGGCTACGAGGAGACCGAGACGGGGCCGCTCACCTGGAGCGACCCGGCGGGCCGCGGCCTGCGCCTCGGGGACGTCGGCCCCGTCGCCTGGTCCGAGGGCATGCGCATGGCCGCCGCGCTGTACGCCGGCCGCGACCTCGAGAAGGAGAAGGACAAGTGAGCGACGCCACCGACCTGGAGGCCGGCGCGATCCTGCTGCCCGGCAGCCACGACGGCGCGGACGCGGACGGCCTGACCGCCCGCACCTACACGCACCCCGTCCTCGACGACCGGCGGATCGTCCGCCTCGTCCCGGGCACGCTCGGCGAGGCCGAGGACCTGGCCCTCGACTTCCTCGGCCTGCGTCGCGACGGCGAGGCCCCCGTCGTCGGCCAGGTCCGCCGCGAGACCCTCGGCTTCCCCGCCTGGGCCCTGGTCAACGACCCGGCCAACGGCCACCACGCCCTGGCCCTGGTCCGCGACATCGAGCGGCTCGCCCGGCTCGCCGGGCCGCGCGCCGGCCACGCCAGGGACGGCTTCGAGGAGCTCGGCGAGCGCCTCGCCCGCTCCGTGCCGCACTTCCTGCCCACCTACTACGAGCAGGCGGCCCGCGCCTTCCTCGCCGCCGAGAACCCCCGGTACGCCGCCGCGTTCTTCGGTCGGGCCCGCACCGCGGAGCGGGCGCACGGCCTGCCGGTGGACGAGGCCAGGCAGCGGGCCGTCTTCCTGGAGTTCGCCTTCGCCGGCGCGCTCACCGCCAAGGAGCTCAAGGAGCACGTCAGGGACCTCACCCGGCGGCTGCCCGCCGCCGAGGCATGGGCCGAGTTCCGGCAGCTGACGGTCGAGCGCTGCGCCGCCGGCCTGGCGCCCTACGCCTCCTTCCCGCAGGACAGCCGCCGGCTGCTCAGAGCGGCCGGGCTCGACGTGGCCGCCGAGGAGCGCGCCGTGCTGGCCGAGCTGCTCGACTCCCCGGCCCTCGTCCGCGCGCCCCGGTCCTTCTGGACCGGGCACCGCGAGGCACTGGCCGCCCTCGGCCGCGAGCGCCCGGAGATCCGCCGCCGGCTGATCGAGATCATCCCCAGCAGCCTGGCCGCCGAGGACGAGGGCGACACGCTCTGGCTCGGCCTGCTGGCCGAGGCCGGCGCCGACGCCCTGCTCACCGCCCAGGAGGCGGCGCCCGAGGTGGACGCGGCCGACTGGCTCTCCCGCTGGGCCGCCCACCTCAGCCGCGGGTGGCGTGGCCCGCGCCACTCGCCCGCCAGCTACGCGCTCGTCCGCCGCATGGCGCCCAGGCTGCGGGCCGACGGCCGGCCGGTGACCATCGCCCAGGCCACCGGCTGGCGCGGCGGCACCGACCTCGAACTGCTCGACCTCTGCCTCGCCGAGGGCTTCCCGGTGGCCGACCCGCCGCCGCGGCTCAGGCTCGACCTGACCAGCTGGCTCGGCGCGCCCGAGGCCGACCGCCGTGACCTGGCGGCCGTCGCCGCCGACCCCCGGTTCGCCCCCGCCCTGTCCACCGTCGTCGGCGAGACCGGCGGCAGGCGCTCCGGCGAGGCGCTCGCGGCCGTCGTCGCCCACCCGGTGCTGCGTCGCGTGCTGCGCGACTGGCTCGGCGCCAGGACCGACGAGTTCGTCGCCGCGCCCGGCCTGCCCGCCGGCCGCACCGCGCTGGACGCGCTGCTGCCCTTCGGCACCGCCGTCGCCGAGGTCAACCCCGAGGCGGTGGCCCGCATCGCGGGGCACCGCCTGGGCCCGGTCGTCGCCCGCACGCTGCGCGCCGGCATCTTCGACGAGCTCGGCTGGCCCGCCCTGGAGGAGGCCGTCCGGCTCCTCGGCGAGACCGGCGGCGCCGGGCAGCAGCGGCAGCTCAGCGTCCACCAGGCGTGGCCCGCCCTGATCGTCGGCAACGCCAGCCGCGCCGTCGTCGTCGGCCCGGAGGGCGTCCTGCTCGAGCACGAGCTGCGCATCCCCGACCAACTGCAGTGGCAGCGGCCCGAGTTCCGCTACGTCGACGGGGAGCTGCTGGTCACCTGGTGGCACCGCGGCGAGCAGCGCGCCTACTGGTCAGCCCGCCCCGAGGAGGTCTTCACGCTCGGCGGCGAGCGCCCCGGCGCCTGGCACCGCCCCAACACCTCCGTCTCCCTCGCCCTCCCCGGCGGCGGCCGCGCCACCGGCGGCCGGCCGCTGCACGCCGGCGACACCGCGCTGCCCGAGGAACGGCCGCTCCTCGCCGACGACTCCGGCCGCCACTGGTCACTCACCCTGCGCGACGGGCGGTGGGCCTGGCACGAGTACGACCCGGCCACCGGCGCCGCGGGCCGGGCCTCGCTGCCCGACTTCCTGGCCGGCGCCGTCACCGACGACGCCCGACTGCTGGTCGAGCACTGCGCGCTGCTGCCGCTGCCCCCCGCCCTCGCCGACACACCGCTCGGCACCGACGGCCGCCAGCTCGGCTGGTGGGTGCGCGCCGAGGGGGAGGACGGCCTGGTCCTCAGGGCCGGCACCCCCGACGGCCGCACCGTGACCCTCGCCGGCGGTGGCCGCCGGCAGATACCGGTCGGCGCGCCCCGGCTGCCGGGCGGCGCCGCACCGGTGCTCGCGGTCCACGGCGGCGACCTCACCCTCTTCGAGGACGGCGCCCACCCGGTCCGCGGCGCGCTGGGCAGCGCCACCCTCGGCCAGCCAGGCGGCGCGTTCGCCGCCGGCACCCCGCTGGTGCCGCCCGCCCCGTTCTGGCACCTGCTGCGCCCCCGCGACGCGGCGGGCTCCCGGGCCCTGCGCGCCCTGACCGACGAGGCCGCCGAGCGGCTGGTCGCGGCCGTCGCGGCGGCCACCGCCGAGCAGCGCGCGATCCAGCTCGCCGCCCTCGAAGCGGGCGACGAGCTGCCCGTGGCCGAGCGGCGCTGCGCCGAGGAGCGGGCCCTCGCCGCCGCCGTCGCCCGGGAACTGCCCGAGATCACGGACCAGGCACTGCTGCGCGGCGTGACCGGCATCGCCGGCGTGGCGGCCGGGATCGCCGCCTCCGCGGCCCGGCTCGCCGACCGCGCGACCCAGGACGCAGAGCCGGCGGACACGGCCATGTTCGAGGAGTACCGGCCGCGCCACGGCGACAACGCCAGCCTGCTGCGGGCCGTGGAAGGCCTGGTCACCCCCGCGGTCCGGGTGCCCTACGCCGGAGCGAGCTCCTGGGCGGTCCTCCAGCAGCTCCGCGCCGTCGGCCAGGTGCTCGCCGGCCGGCCGGCGACGGGCCGCCCGCTGCCCGTCAGGTACCGCGCCGAGCCGCTGCCCCGGGGCTGGTCGACCGACGAGCGCACCGCGCCCGCCCACGCCCTCGACTGGACGCCGCTGCTCGCCGCCCAGCGTGCCATCGCCCACCGGGCCACCGGACCGGCCCTTGGCGAGGACGAGCGCGAGACCCTGCTGCTGCTCCTCGACGCCCTCGCCGAGGGGCCGCTGGCCGGCCCGGGAGCCCTGCGCCGCCTGGTGCTCGCCGAGCGGGGCGTCACCGCCCGGCGCGGCGGCCAGGTGCTGCGCCACGGCGAGCGCACCGTGGTCATCCTGGGCGCGCTGCGCGAGGACCGGGAGGCCGACCGCACCCACTGGCTCGCCCTCGACCACGACCCGACCGGCGCCTTCGGGCCCGTCCCGCCGCTCGCCCTCGTCGAGGAGCGGGCCTTCCCCGGGCGGCCCCCGGCCCGGCAGCTCGCCGCCGTGGTCCGACTGGTCAGGGAGCAAGGACCGGTGGCCTGGCGCCCCGAGCCTGCCGCCGCCCTGGCCGCCGCCACCGGGCTCGGCCACGCCCAGGCCACCCTGCTGCTGGCCGGCCTGCCCAGCCAACCCGCCGGCGAGACGCTGACGCTGCTCGGCCTCAAGCCCCGGCAGGCGGAGGCCGCGGCGGAGCTGCTCGGCGCCCTCGGCACCCGGGGCACGTCCACCGTGGTCGGCGCCCTGCTGCCCCGGGAACCGGCCACCGCCTGGGCCGAAGGCCCGGCCACCGCCGCCGCGGCGAGCGCCTGGCGGAGCCACTTCGGCGGCCACCACCTGGTGCCCGAGGAGGCGATCGCCGAACTCGGCCTCGACCCGCGCGCCGCCACGGCCGTGCTCAACCCCGACCACACCCCCTGGCTCCGCGCCACCACCACCCAGCGGCTCCAGGACAACCGGCTGCGCGCCGACGACCCGGAGGCGGTGCCCGACGAGCACGAGCTCGCCTCCGCCGTCACCGCGCTCGCCACCCTGGCCTACGGCCTGCCGCTCGGTCACCCGCTGCGAGCCGCCCTGCCGGGCGCGCTCGACGGCCTGCGCCGCCGGCTCGCCGACCCCGGACTCGTCCTCGACATCGGCATCGAATGGGCCGAGGCCGGCGGCTCGACCGCCAAGCGGCTGCGGCAGGCACACGGCCTGCCAGAGGCCGGCGGCGCCGGCGCGGACAGTCTGGTCAGGATCGGCGAGGCGCTCGTCGTCTTCCCCTGGTACGGCGCCACCGAGGCCACCTGGCTGCGCCCGGCCGGCCTGACCGGCCCCGACGACCCGACGCTCGGCCTCGTCGAGGGCCTCGTCGGCGCCCGGAGCAGCCGCCCGCTCGACGCGCTGCGCGCCGTCCTCGGCCCCGAGCTCGAGCGAGCGGTGCGAGCTGGCGCGCCGGGCGCCGAGGGATACGCCCAGGACCCGTCGCGCAGCGTCCCCGAACTCGTCGCCGAGGTCGCCGCCCGGCTCGGCCTGAGTGAGGACGCCGCCGCCGGCTACCTGCAACTGCTCGCTCTGCCCGACCCCACGGACCGTAATCGGGCCCGGTGGACCGGCTGGAAACCCGCCCGGATCAGGCGGGCCAACGCCGAGCTGGCCGCCACCGACCTGGTCGTCACCGCCCAGCGCGCCCGCGCCGGCCGCCGGGTGTTCCTGCCCGGCGGCTGGGCCGACCACAAGGCCCCGCTGCTTCCGGTGGAGACCTGGAAGGAGCCGCTCTACCGGCCCCGCCCCGTCACCTACGGCGTGCCCCACCTGCCCGTCCCCGAGTTGTTCGAGCGCGCCTGGGCGCGCGTCCGGGACGGCGACGCGCCCGCCTACGAAGAGCTGATCACCCGCGCCACCAGGAAGGGCAGCCGATGACCGCCCCCACCGCCTCCCCGCCCCGGCAGATCACGCCACCGGAGGACGAGTTCGCCACCGAGCTGGCCTTCCTCGCCGCGCACGACAGCGGACCCCGCCCGCCCGGCTGGCGGCTCACCCCGCGGGCCGTGGTCACCTTCGTGATGGGCAGCGGCGGGCGCGCCCTCACTCTCCCCGAGGACCAGGCGCCCGACGCCGCGCTGCCGCGCCGGCTGGTCGTCACGCGGAAGTTCGTGGGAGAGCGGGCGCTGGTCGAACGCTGCGTCATCACCCTCGCCGGCGAACGCGGGCTGCTGCTCGTCGGCGAGCCGGGCACCGCCAAGTCGATGCTCTCCGAGCTGCTGTCCGCCGCGGTCTGCGGCACCAGCGCCCTCACCGTCCAGGGCACCGCGGGCACGACCGAGGACCAGCTCAGGTACGGCTGGAACTACGCCCTGCTGCTGGCCAAGGGACCGAGCCGCGCGGCCCTGGTGCCCTCCCCGGTGCTCACCGCCATGACCACCGGCGCCGTCGCCCGGGTCGAGGAGATCACCCGCTGCCTGCCCGAGGTGCAGGACGCCCTGGTCTCCCTGCTCTCCGAGCGCCGGGTCGCCGTCCCCGAGCTCGCCGGCACGCCGGACGCCCAACTGCACGCGGCCCCCGGCTTCGCCCTCATCGCCACCGCCAACCTGCGCGACAAGGGCGTCTCCGAGATGTCCGCCGCGCTCAAGCGCCGGTTCAACTTCGAGACCGTCGGCCCCATCTCCGACCTGGACGAGGAGACCGCGCTGGTCCGCCGCCAGTCCCGGGCCGCGGTCGAGCGGGCCGGCGCCCCCTACCAGGTGGACGACGCCGTCCTCGAAGCACTGGTCACCGCCTTCCGCGACCTGCGCGAGGGCCGCTCGACCGAGGGCTGGGAGGTGGAGCGCCCCACCAGCGTGATGAGCACCGCGGAGGCCGTCTCGGTGGCCGGCTCGCTCGCCCTGGCCGCCGCCTACTTCCCCTCGCAGCGGGACGTGCTCGGTCTGCTGCCCGGCCACCTGCTCGGCGTGATCCGCAAGGACGAGCCGGCCGACGCCGCCTGCCTGCGCGGCTACTGGGACTCCGCCGTCCGCCGCCGCGCGGAACAGGGTTCCCACACCTGGCGCACCCTGTGGGACCTCCGCTCGGCCCTGGAGGACTGACGACGATGCGCACCAGCGATCCACCAGGGCTCCCGTCCGGCGATGACGACTCCGTGGCGGCCGCCCTCCGGGAGCTGACCGACCCGGCGGGGCCCCACCTCATCGGCGTGCGGCACCACGCGCCGTCGCTGGCCGTCGTCATGCCCGGGCTGCTCGACGCCGCCGCGCCCGAGGTCCTGCTGGTGGAGCTCCCGGCCGAGCTGCAGGACTGGCTGGCCTGGCTCGCCCACGAGGAGACCCGGGCACCGGTCGCGCTCGCCGCCGTGCCGCCGGGACCCGAGCCAGGACAGCCGGCCTTCTACCCGTTCGCCGACTTCTCGCCCGAGCTGGTCGCGCTGCGCTGGGCCGCCCGCCACGGGGTCCCCGCGATTGCCGCCGACCTGCCGCTGGCCGACCGTGCCTGGCTCGGCGACCGGAGCCAGGCCACCGCCCACCGCCCCGGGCTGCGCGAGGCGCTCGGCGCCCGGCTGACCGGCCGCGCCGGCGACGACCTCTGGGATCGGCTGGTCGAGGTCGCCGCCCCCGGCTCCACGTCGGAAGCGGTGCGCCGCGCCGCCCTGCTCGCCGGCTGGGCGCTGCGCCGGGACGCGGCCGACGCGGGCGGCGTCGACGCGGTCGACCTGCGCCGCGAGCGGTGGATGCGGGCCCGGATCGCCGAGGCCGCCGCGGGCGGCCGCCGGGTCGCGGCCGTCGTCGGCGCCTTCCACACCCCGGCCCTCACCGCCGCGGCGCTCGCGGCCGGCGACGTCCGGCCGCCGCACATCGACGCGCCGGCGGCCCCGAAGGCCGCCGAAGCCCCGTGGACGGTCTCGCTGATCCCCTACACCTACCCGCTGCTCGACGAGCGCTCCGGCTACCCGGCCGGCATCCGCGATCCCGAGTGGCAGCACCAGGTGCTGGCCGCCGCCGGCGACCCCGCCGCCCTGGAGCGTGCGCTCACCACCACCGCCGTCCGCGTCTGCGCCCGGCTGCGTGCCCAGGACCACCCCTCGGGGCCCGCCGACGCCCGGGAGATCGCCCGGGTCGCCACCGACCTCGCCCGGCTGCGCGGCCTGCCGGCCCCCGGGCGCGGCGAGCTCGTCGAGGCCGCGGGCACCGTGCTCCTCCAGGGCGAGCCACTCGGCCGGGGCCGGGCCGTGTCGCGGGCCCTGGAGGAGGTGCTGGTCGGCCGGCGCGCCGGTCACCCGGCCCCCGGCGCGCCGCGCGGCGGCCTCGCGCCCGCCGTGGCGGCCGAGTGCGCCGAGCTCGGCCTGCCCGGGCCCGACGATGTCGCCGCGGGACCGCGCGACGTGCGGCTCGACCCACGGCGCGTGCCGCTCGACCACCGGCGTGAGCTGCTGCTGCGTCGCCTCACGGTCTGCGGCATCCCCTACGCCGAGGAGCAGCGGGTCGGCGGCGTCGGCGGCGGAGACGCCGTCACCACCCGCTGGACCGTGGGCTGGACCCCGGCCACGGCCGCCATGCTGACGGCCGCGTCGCCGCGCGGCGTGACCGCCGCGCAGGCGGCGGAGGGCACGCTCCGCGAGCGGCACCGCGCCGAGCGGGACGCCGGCGGCCCCACCGCCGCCCAGGTCGTCGCCGGCCTCGACCTGGCCGCCGGTTGCGGCCTCGATGCCCTGGCCCACGAGCGGCTCGCCGAGGCGGGCACGGTGCTGCCGGCCGCCGCCAGCCTGTCCGAGCTGCTGGGCGCCCTCGGCCTGCTCGACCGGCTTCGTGCCGACTTCCCCGGCGCCGTGCCGGTCGCCGAGTCGCTCACCACGGCCGCCGTCCGCCAGGTCGCCGGGCTCACCGGCTCCGAGGACCCTGCCGACGCCCGGGCCCTGGTCGAACTGGCGCACCGCGCGGACGAGTTCGGCGGCATCAGGCTCGCCGCCGCGCTGGCGGAGCTCGCCGCTTCCGGCTCCCCGCTGATGCGGGGCGCCGCTGGTGCCGTGCGGGTGCTGCTCGGCCACGAGGAGCCGGGCGCCCTGGGCACCCGCGTCGCCTCCTGGGTGGACGCGGCCACCGACCCGGACCGCCGCGCCGAGCTGAAGCACCGCCTGACGGGCCTTCTGACCGCCGCCGGGCCGCTGTTGGAGGCCGCCCCCGCGGCGCTCGCCCCGCTGCTTGACCGCGTCGCCGAACTGCCGGAGCAGGCCTTCCTCGACCGCCTGCCAGCCCTGCGTGGCGGCTTCGACACCCTCAGCCCGGCCGCCAGGGACCGCCTCCTCGCCGTCATCGAGGAGCGCGTCGGCGACGCCCTCGCCGCTCTCCCCGACATCGACGCCCCGACCCTCGAACTGTGGACCCGCGCCGACCTCGCCGCTGGCGCGGCCCTGGCCGTCCTCGGGCTCCTGCGGGCGCCCGCGGCGGCCGACCCCGGCGGTCCCCGTCCTGCCGTCAGAGACGCGGACTCCACGGACTCCGCAGTCGTCGGGGCTGGCGCCCCGACGCTCTGCGATGCTCGGCCGGGCACCACGACCGTCGCCGCCGACCCCGACGCCGAGCCGCCCCACGGCGCCGGCCGCCGCGCTGACGACACCCGACCGGCGCCCCCCGCCATTCCGGCACCCGCCGACGCCGGCCACGGAGGCGCGTCCGCGCCTCCGGGCCGGGCGGCGGCCGAGGTGCCCCACACCGCTGGCCCGGCCGGCCAGGCCCTGGCCCTTACCGAAGGCGACCGGTGGCGGTTGGTGCTCGGGCGGCGTGGGGATCGGCTCTCGGCGCACGCCGTGCCGCTGGCCACGGCGTTGGACGAGCTGTACGGGGTCGGGCGCGGCGAGGGCGCCAGGGGAGACCTGCCAGGCGGGCGCGGCGGCGGGCGCGAGGTGCCCTACCCGGGCGTGCGCGAGTGGTCGGAGGAGCTGGCCGCCCTGTTCGGTCCCGGCATCCGCGAGGAGGTGCTGGCCGCCGCCGTGGAGGCGGGGCGTGGCGACGCGGCGCTGGCCCTCGACCCGGACCGGGTCCGCCCGTCCGTCGAGCTGCTGCGCACGGTGCTCGGCCACGCCGGTGGCCTGCCCGAGGCGCGCCTGGCCCGGCTGCGCCCGCTGGTCCGGCGCCTGGTGGACGAGCTCACCCGCGAGCTGGCCACCAGGCTCCGCCCCGCGCTCACCGGCGCCGCACTGCCCAGGCCGAGCCGGCGCCCCGGCGGCCCGCTCGACCTCGGCCGCACCGTGCGCGCCAACCTCGCCACCGCCCGGCGCGGGCCCGACGGCGCGCTCCAGGTCGTCCCCGAGCGCCCCGTCTTCCGCACCCGTGCCCGCCGCACCGCCGACTGGCGGCTGATCATCGCCACCGACGTCTCGGGCTCCATGGAGTCCTCCACCGTCTGGTCCGCGCTGACCGCCGCCGTCCTCGCCGGTGTGCCCGCCCTCACCACCCACTTCCTGGCCTTCTCCACCGAGGTGGTCGACCTCACGGGACATGTCCAGGACCCCCTGGCGCTGCTGCTCGAGGTGCGGGTCGGCGGCGGCACCCACATCGCCGCCGCGCTGCGACACGCCCGCACCCTGGTGACCGCGCCCTCCCGCACCCTGGTGGTGGTCGTCAGCGACTTCGAGGAGGGCTATCCGCTCGGCGGCCTCCTCGCGGAGGTCCGCTCGCTGGCCGCCGCCGGCTGCCACGTGCTCGGCTGCGCCAGCCTGAACGACGCCGGCCGCCCCCGGTACAGCAAGGGAACGGCCGGGCAGCTGGTCGCCGCCGGCATGCCGGTGGCCGCCCTCAGCCCACTCGAACTCGCCCGCTGGGTAGGGGAGAAGATCCGGTGACCGACACCCACCCGCTGCCCCCCGTCGCCCCCGAGGTGACCGCCGCTCTGGTGGCCGCGCTCAGCCCCCGGCTCCGCAGGCGCCTCGACGCCGCGACCGCGAAGCTCGCCGCCCGGCCGGCCAGCCGGGAAGGCGACACCTACCGCGTCGCCGTCGACGACGAGACCACGCTCGAACTCCACGCCCCCGGCGGCAGCGTGACCGCCGTCGACGACATCCGCTGCGGCTGCCTGCTGGCACCCGGCTGCGTGCACCGGCCGGCCGCCGCCGGCGCCGCGCCCGTCGCCCGACCGGAGCCCGCGGCGGACGGCGGCGACGCCGCACCGCCCGACGAGCCGGCCGACGAACCGCCCCCGTCGGAGGCCCCGGCCACCCCCCGACAGCGCGCGGCGGCCGCCGAGTTGTGGGCCGCCGGAGCCGCCGCGCTGGAGGCCGGCGTGGACGGCGCGGGGGCGGTCACCCAGGCGGAGCTGCTGGCCGCCGCCCATGCCGCCCGGCTGGCCGGGCTGCCGCGCCCCGCCGCGGCGGCCGTGAGCGTCGTCGGCCGGCTGCGCGCCGCCCGCGCCGCCGACCCGGCCTACCGGCTCGCCGACCTCACCGAGGCGCTGCGCGAGCTGCTGGCGACGTCCCACGGGATCGCCACGGCCACCGGCCCCCGGCTGGCCGAGCTGCGCGGCACCGCCCGCCGCCCCTACCTGCCGGGCGGCTCGCTGCGGTTGTACGGGCTGTTCAGCGAGCCGGTGCTGGCCGGCAGCGGGCACGCCGGCGTCGTCACCTGGGCGGCCGACCCCGACGGCCGGCTCTTCCGGGTGCCGGACGTGGCACCCGGCGGCGCCGAGCGGGCGGCCGCCGCCGTGGAGCGCACCGTGCGCCTGGGGGACGCGGCGCTCACCCACCGGGAGCTGTCCCGGGCCGGCCTGGTGGTCTCGGGCGCCACCGTCTCACCGGACGGGAGACTCGGCGCCGGAACAGCGGTGCGCGCCGTCCAGGCGGGCGGCGCCGGCTGGCACGAGCCGCCGCTCGACTGGCTCTGGGCCGAGCCGCCGCACCGCCAGGCCGAGCGTGCCCTGGCCGCCGCCGCGCTCCCCGAGGACCGGCGGCCACCGGGCGCGGAGCTGCTGTTCCTCGACCTGACCTGCCGCCGTCCGCTCCGCGCCGCCGGCGGGGACGTCCTGCTCGCCGACTGCGCGGGCCTGCCGATCCACCTCGCCGCGGCCGACGAGGACCCCGCCCTCGCCCACCGGGACAACCTGCGCCTGCTGGCCACCGCCCCCGGCCTCAGGCTCCGCGTCGTCGGCCGCCTGGTGCCAGGACCGGAGCCCCGGCTGCGGCTGCTCGCCGCCGGCCGGCCGCCGGGCGAGGCGGGGCAAGTGCTGCGGCTGGCCGAGCCGCGCACCCACGTCGACCTGGGGTACGACCGGCTGCAGCGCACCGACCTGCCCGAGCCGGCGGCGGCCGCGGCGGCTCCGCCCGGCGTCGCGCCCGCGGCGGACGAGACCGCCCACGCCCCGCTCCACCTGCTGCGTCGCCGCACGGACCGGGCCGTCGCCGCGGGCCGGCGCGCCCTGGCCCTGCCCGGCACCGTCGGCGACGACCGGGCCCGGCTGCGCATCGCCGGGCTCGCCACCGGCGCCGGGCTGATCGAGGAGCTGCACCGGGCCGCCGCCGACCGAGGCAGGGACGTGTTCGGCCGGCTGCTGCCGGCGGACGCCGACCGGTTCGCCCGCGCCTGGCTGGCCGCCGCCCTCTACACGGAGTCCGTGGCGCACGCGCTGTGCGCCGCCGCCTGGGCCGCCCCGACCGCCGACACCGGAGCGGTGAGCGCCTGAGCCCACCGTTATCGTGAGACCCCGCGCGCCCGGCGTCCGCCGCGCCGCCGACGGCCAGCCGGTCACCGCCGCACCCCGAGCCGAGTGAGAGGTTCATGGCGTTCTCCCGCTTCCGCCCCGAGGCCACCCCCACCGCGCGGATCGGTCTTGGGCTCGCCGCCGTGGGCCGCCCCGGCTACATCAACCTCGGCCGGGACCGTGACCTCCCGGCCGACCGCGCCCCCGAGGCGCTGCGGGAGCGCAGCCACGAGCTGCTCGACGCGGCGCACGCGCGCGGCGTGCGCTACCTGGACGCGGCCCGCTCCTACGGCCGTGCGGAGGAGTTCCTGGCGGGCTGGCTCGCGACCCGCCCCGAGGCCGCGGCCGACGTGGTGGTCGGCAGCAAGTGGGGCTACACGTACACCGCGGACTGGCGCACCGACGCCGAGGTCCACGAGGTCAAGGACCACGGCCCGGCCACCTTCGACCGGCAGTACGCGGAGACCCGCGCCCTGCTCGGTGACCGCCTCGACCTGTACCAGATCCACTCCGTGACGCCGGAGAGCCCGGCCCTCACCGATCCTGCCGTGCTCGACCGGCTGGCCGGGCTCGCCGCCGCCGGCGTCACCGTCGGCCTGTCCACCAGCGGCCCCGGCCAGGCGGAGGCCATCCGGGCGGCGCTCGAGGTCGAGGTGGCGGGACGGCCGTTGTTCGCCACGGTGCAGTCCACGTACAACGTGCTGGAGACCTCGGCCGGCCCGGCGCTCGCCGAGGCCCACGCGGCCGGCCGCACGGTGATCGTCAAAGAGGCGATGGCCAACGGGCGGCTGGCCGGGGAGGCCGCACCACCCGCCGTGCGCCGGATCGCGGAGGCCGCCGGCACGGGCCCCGACGCGGTCGCGCTGGCCGCCGTGCTGCGCCAGCCGTGGGCCGGGATCGTGCTGTCGGGCGCCGCCACCGTCGCGCAGCTCACGGGGAACCTGGCGGCGGCCGGTCTCGACCTGGACGAGGCCGCGGCGGTCGCCCTCGGCGAACTCGCCGAGCCGCCCGCCGCCTACTGGGGTCGGCGCTCGGCCCTGCCCTGGCACTGAGCCCCGGCGCCGGGGCGTCGCCCGGCGGCCGGTGGGCTCAGGCGGCCTTCACCTTGGTGGCGTACATGTCCACGTACTCCTGCCCCGAGAGCCGCATGACCTCGGTCATCACCTCGTCGGTGACGGCCCGCAGCACGTAGCGGTCGCGGTCCATGCCCTCGTAGCGCGAGAAGTCGAGCGGCTTGCCGAACCGGACGGTGATCCGCCGCCCCCGGCCGATGCGGGGCAGGCCCTTGCCGCCGGGCTGCACCTGGTCCGTGCCGATCATGGCGAACGGCACCACCGGCACGCCCGTCATCAGGGTCAGCCGCGCGATCCCGGTGCGCCCCCGGTACAGCCTGCCGTCGGGGGAGCGGGTGCCCTCCGGGTAGATCCCGAAGACCTTGCCCTCGTCGAGCACCCGGCGTCCGGTCATCAGGGCGGCCACCCCGCCGTGGCCGCCGTCCCGGTCCACCGGGATCATCCCGACGGCGGTGAAGAACCACGCCATCGCCCGCCCCTTGAGGGACCGGCCCGTCACGTAGGACGACTTGCCGATGAAGAAGACCTGCCGCTTGCTGATGAGGTTCAGGATGACCGAGTCGATGAACGTGAGATGATTGCCCGCCACGATCACCGGCCCCTCGGCGGGTACGTTCTCCGCCCCCTCGACCCGAGGCCGGAAGAAGAGCCTCAGCAACGGGCCGATCAGCGTCTTCATCAGGACGAATCGGGACAACTTCCCCTCCGGTTGTTCATGGTCATGCGCTCCGCCGCATGCGTACGGGACGATACTCGCGCTTCGCCCCCGCTCGCGCACGGGGTTCACACGACGGATACTCAGGTTTGATGTGCCTTCGTCAGCTGTTTCCTCGGCCGTCCCCACCGGGACAGGGCCGCGTCCCTACCATCAGCGGCGACCAGAGGGAGGCACCATGGCAGCTTGGCACGCGGCAGGCGCGGAGCCGGCGGATGTGACGGACCCGACAGCGACGAGGGGCGGCGGCGACCCGGGCCACGAGGGCCGGGACCGCGGCGCGATGGGGCGGCGCGCCCTGCTCGGCGCGGCCGTGTCCGCCGGCGCCGGCGGCGCGGTGTTCACCGCCACCACCCCCGCGCACGCCCAGAGCGCGCGCCCCACGAGCGCTGCCACGCGCCCGGCGAACGGCGGACGCGGCGGGCTCGGCGAACTGCCCACCCCCACCGTCGTCGCCCACCGCGGCGCCTCCGGCTACCGGCCCGAGCACACCCTCGGCTCCTACCAACTCGGCCTCGACATGGGCGCCGACATCATCGAGCAGGACCTGGTGCCCACCAGGGACGGTCACCTGGTCTGCCGCCACGAGAACGACATATCCGGGACCACCGACGTCGCCGACCACCCCGAGTTCGCCGACCGCCGCACCACCAAGACCGTCGACGGCCAGTCGCTCACCGGTTGGTTCACCGAGGACTTCACGCTCGCCGAGCTCAGGACGTTGCGCGCCACGGAGCGCATCCCCGACCAGCGCCGCAACAACACGCTCTACGACGGCCGGTGGACCGTACCCACCTTCGAGGAGGTGCTGCGCTGGGCGGACGAGCAGGGCCGGAAGCGCGGCCGTCCCGTCTGGCTGTACACCGAGACCAAGCACCCCACCTACTTCCGCTCCCTCGGCCTCGGCCTCGAACAACCGCTGGCCAGGCTGCTGCGCCGGTACGGTCACGACCGGGCGAACTCCCGGGTGCTGCTCCAGTCCTTCGAGCCGACCAGCATGCAGCGCATGGCCGAACTCGTCGACACGCCGCGGGTGGTGCTGCTCTCCAACGCCGACTCCCGCCCCTGGGACCTCCAGCAGAAGGGCGACCCGCGCACCGTCGCCGACCTCGTCACGCCCTCGGGGCTGCGGGAGATCTCCCGCTACGCCCAGGGCATCGGGCCCACCCTCGACCTCGTCATCCCGCGCCGCTCCGACGGCAGCCTGGCCGAGCCCACCCGCCTGGTCGCCCAGGCGCACACCGCCGAACTGCTGGTGCACCCCTACACACTGCGCAACGAGAACCGCTTCCTGCCCGCCGACTTCCGCCGCGGCGACGACCCCAACGCCTACGGTGACGTCTTCGGCGCGCTGCGCGCCTACTTCCGCACCGGCATCGACGGCGTCTTCGCCGACCACCCCGACACCGCCCTGCTCGCCGCGGCCGACCACCGTCGCTGACCGCGAACCACTCGATCGGCGCGCAATCATGGGACCCGAGTCGTAAATCTCACAAGGTAGTTGGCTCCAGCACATTCCCTCCATCCTTGTTTCCCTAGCACAATGCTGACGGCGTGGGTCCTCGTGACCTGCGCCGTCAGGGCTATCGCCGGCCCGTTTCGCGTGACCCTCACCCCCCGCCGGGCCGGCCGACACCTCGCTTGGGAGGCGTACGCACACATGGGCATGAGCGTGTTGATCGACGCGGCGAACGACCAGGACGCCGAGCAGATCCTCAAACTTCAGTACCTCTGCTTCCAGGGCGAAGCCGAGCTCTCCGGGGACTACGGCATCGCCCCGCTGACCGAGACGCTGGCCGAGGTGCGCGCCGAGGTGCGGGACACCTGCGTGCTGGTGGCACGGCTCGGCCAGGAGGTCGTCGGCTCGGTACGCGGCACCGTCGACCCCGACGGGACCGCGCACATCGGCCGGCTCATCGTGCACCCCAGGATGCAGCGGCACGGCCTCGGCGGCCGGCTGCTCGCCGCCGTCGAGGAGCGGCTCGCCGCCGAGCGCGACGCCGCCAGGTACCGGCTCTTCGCCGGCCAGCGGGTGCCGGGCAACCTGCGCCTCTACCGGAGGCTCGGCTACGCCCCGGTGGCCACCGAGGAGGTGTCGCGCCACCTCAGCATGATCACCCTGGAGAAGGAGGCCCCGGGCCCGCTGGCCGCCACGGCCTGAGCGGACCTCGGACCCGGCGGAGGGCGGCGAGCGAGACCTGGGCCGCCCTCCCCGCCACCGGCACCGCGGGCACCGCCGGGTCTACCGCGCCTCCGGCGCCGCGCGACGCAGCCACAACAGCCCGGTCACCGGCAGGATCAGCGGCAGCAGCAGGTAGCCGAGGCCGTAGTCGGACCACACCGTGGCGTCGGGGAACGCCGCCGAGTCGACCAGCGTCCAGGTGCCCACCACCAGGACGCCCGCGAGCTCGGCCGCGCAGCACATCAGCGCCACCCGCCTGGCCGCCTCCCCGCCCCGCACCAGCGAGACCGTGATGAACGCGTACACCAGGGCCGCCACCGCAGACAGCACATAGGCCAGCGGAGCCTCGTCGAAGCGGGTGGAGAGCTGGACCACCGACCGCGAGGCCGCCGCCACCGTGAACACCCCGTAGAGCGTGACCAGCAGCCGCCCGGGCCCACGCGTCAGATCCGGCCGCCCGGCCACGCCCGCACCGCGCTCAGCCACCGCCCACGCCCCCCGCCCACACGTCCGCGAGCCGCAGCTCGAGCACCGCGAGCACCAGCGCCCCGGCCGCGACCGTCGCGGAACCCCACCGGCTGCGCTCGCCCAGCGAGACGATCGCCACCACCGGCAGACACAGCACCACCATCACCAGGTACGAGACGAAGACCGCCGTGCCGTCGCCGGCCGGCCGCTCGCCGCCCCCGAGCGCCACGAGGCCCACCACGAACTGGGCCAGCGTGAGGAACAGCACCACGGCCATGCCCGCGTAGTGCCAGTCCTTCACGGGCTGGTCGCGGAACGCCGCGTACCCGCACCACGCGGCCTGCAGCAACGCGGCCACGGCGACCACGACCGTCAGCGGGGTAAGCATGCCGCCGACTCTACGGGGCGCCCCACGGCCCCCCGCCGCCGGGTCGCCACCCCGCCTGACCTGCGCTCACCGTCCCCGACGACGAACGTGGCGTTGACCACAGCCCCCCGGCCTCCCCGGTAACACGGACGGAACGTCTGATTTACTGGAGCGCATGACCGCGACGAGCGACCACCCCCAGACCACCGAGGCAGTGTCCATGCCCGGTGCTGGTTGTTCCGGTCACGCGCGTTGTCGAATGTGTCGCCGCTGAGGGCCCCCACCTGAGCCGCCCCGCGCCCCGAAGCGACCGCGCTCACCCCGCCTGACGCTCCGACGCACCCCTGTCTGTCCGCCTCCGCCAGGCCATGCCCCGCGTCCGGCCGCGCCCGTTCGGCGTGCCCGGACGCCCGACAGTGACGGAATCCCAGTGATCACGACTTCGGACCTGACCAAGGTCTACCGCTCGCGCGGCCGCGAGGTCACCGCCCTCGACGGCGTCGACCTGCACGTACGCCCCGGCGAGGTCTACGGCGTCATCGGCCGCAGCGGCGCGGGCAAGTCCACGCTCATCCGCTGCCTCAACCTGCTGGAACGCCCCACCTCCGGCACCGTGACCGTGGACGGCCAGGACCTCACGGCACTCGCCGGCCGGCGCGCCCACCGCGCCGGCCGCCCACTGCGCGAGGCGCGCACCCGGATCGGCATGATCTTCCAGCACTTCAACCTGCTGTCGTCCCGCACCGTGCGCGGCAACGTCGAGCTGCCCCTGGAGATCCTCGGCCTGACCCGACGCGAGCGCGCCCGCAAGGCCATGGAGCTCCTCGACCTCGTCGGCCTCGCCGACAAGGCACGCGCCTACCCGGCTCAGCTCTCCGGCGGTCAGAAGCAGCGCGTCGGCATCGCCAGGGCACTGGCCGGCGACCCCAAGGTCCTGCTCTCCGACGAGGCCACCTCGGCCCTCGACCCGGAGACGACGCGCTCCGTGCTGAAACTGCTGCGTGACCTCAACCAGGAACTCGGTCTCACCGTGCTGCTGATCACCCACGAGATGGACGTGGTCAAGGCGGTCTGCGACTCGGCGGCCCTGATGGAGTCCGGGCGGATCGTGGAGTCCGGCGTCGTCTCCGAGCTGCTGGCCACCCCGGGATCCCGGCTGGCCCACGAGCTGTTCCCGGTCGGCGGCGCTCCGGCCTCCGCCGACCGCACCGTCGTCGACATCACCTTCCACGGCGACACCGCCGACCGGCCCGTCATCTCCCAGCTCTCCCGCGGTCACGGCGTCGACGTCTCCATCCTCGGCGCTGCCATGGACACCGTCGGCGGACGCCAGGTCGGCCGCATGCGGATCGAGCTGCCAGGACCCGTCGAGGACAACGCCGCCCCCCTCGCCTTCCTGCGCGAGCAGGGCCTCACCGTCGAGCTCCCGGAGCCGACCGCGACCACCACACCACCGGCCGGGCTCCCCGCGGCCGCCGAGCTCACCGGAGAGGGCGCCTGATGACCTGGGACCAGATGCGCCCCCTGCTCGAGCAGGGCACCATCGACACGCTCTACATGACCGGCTGGTCCACCCTGATCGCAGTCCTCGGCGGCCTGCCGCTCGGCGTGCTGCTCGTGCTCACCGACCGCGGCGGCGCGCTCCAGAACGCCGTGGTCAACAAGGCCATCGGCGTCGTCGTGAACATCGGCCGCTCGCTGCCGTTCATCATCCTCATGGTCGCGCTGATCCCGGTGACCCGCGCCGTCGTCGGCACCGCCATCGGCCCCACCGCCGCCATCGTGCCGCTCGCCATCGGCGCCATCCCGTTCTTCGCCCGGCTGGTCGAGACCGCCGTGCGCGAGGTCGACCACGGCCTGATCGAGGCCGCCCACGCCATGGGCGGCGGCACCTGGACCGTGGTGCTCAAGGTGCTGCTGCCGCAGGCCCTGCCCTCCCTGGTCGCGGGACTCACCACCACCGTGATCGCCGTCATCGGCTACTCGGCGATGGCCGGCGCCGTCGGCGGCGGCGGGCTCGGCTCGCTGGCCCTCGTCTACGGCTACCAGCGCTTCGAGACCGAGTTCACCCTCATCACCGTCGCGGTCCTCGTCGTCGTCGTGACCGTGATCCAACTCCTCGGCGACGGCGCCGTGCGGCTGCTGTCCCGCCGCGAACGAGCCTCCACCTGAGCGCGGCCGCCCACCCGGCGACCACGCGCACTTGTCAACACGGATAACGAAGAAAGGCACTTTTCGTGCGTACTCCCAACGGAAACCCCGTCCGGACCGGCGTCCTCCTCGCGGCCACCACCGCGCTCGCCCTCGGCCTCGTCGCCTGCGGCACCGACTCGGACCCCGACACCGGCGGCGACAACGGCGACCAGGCCGACGCCAGCGCGCCCCTCACCGTCGCGGCCAACCCCGTCCCGCACGCGCAGATCCTGGAGTTCGTCCGGGACAACCTCGCCGAGGACGCCGGCCTCAACCTCGAAGTGCGTGAGTTCAGCGACTACGTGCTCCCCAACACCGCCGTCGAGAGCGGCGAGGTGGACGCCAACTACTTCCAGCACAAGCCCTACCTGGACCAGTTCAACGCCGACCAGGGCACCGACATCGTCCCGGTGATCAACGTCCACCTGGAGCCGCTCGGCCTCTACTCCAACTCGGTCACCGACCCCGGCGAGCTCGGCGAGGGATCCACCATCGCGATCCCCAACGACGCGACCAACGAGGGCCGGGCCCTCCACCTCCTCGCCGAGAACGGCCTGATCGAGCTCAACGAGGGCGTCGGCGCCGAGGCCACCCTGAACGACATCGCCGACGACCACGGCATCACCTTCCAGGAGCTCGAGGCCGCCACCCTGCCGCGCGCCCTCGAGGACGTGGACGCCGCGATCATCAACGGCAACTACGCGCTGGAGGCCGACCTCGCCCCCGCCGAGGACGCCATCATCCTGGAGTCGGCCGAGGACAACCCCTACGCCAACTTCCTCGCGGTCAAGGCCGGCAACGAGGACGACCCCCGCGTCCAGACCCTCGCCGAACTGCTCAACTCCGACGAGGTGCGGCAGTTCATCGAGGACCAGTACGACGGTTCCGTCATCCCCGCCTTCGGCACCCCGGCCTCCTGACCGGACCGCCGACCACCTCTCAGCACCGGGCCCCGGCGACCAGCCGGGGCCCGGCGCTGTCTCGCCGGCCGGTGATACTGCATGCTGTCCCCTCTGACCCCAGGCATGGAGCGGCCCATGACACCCACCTTCCCCGACGTCTCCATCAGCACCGAGCGGCTGGTGCTGCGCCCGTTCGAGGAGGCGGACATCCCCGAGCTCGCCGACATGATGAACGACGAGCTGACCGCGGCCTGGACCTCCGTCCCCAACCCGTACACGCCCGCCGACGCCCGTGAGTGGATCACCCGGGGCGCGCCCGCGGAACGCACCTCGGGACGCGGCATCGTGCTGGCCGTCGACGAACACCTCACCCACCGGCTCGTCGGCACCCTCCACCTCAAGAACACCAACTGGCACACACTCACCAGCGAGGTCGGCTACGTCGTCGGCCCCTGGGCCAGAGGCGAGGGCTACGCCGCCGAGTCCGTGCTGGCCATCGCCCAGTGGCTGTTCCACGACCAGAAGTTCGAGCGCCTCGAACTCCGCACCGCGGCCGGCAACACCGCTTCCCAGCAGGTCGCCCAGAAGATCGGCTGCGTCAGCGAGGGCGTCCTGCGCAACGCGCTGATAGTGCGATCCCGTACCGAGGACGGCGGTTGGACCGACATCCGCACCGACCTCATCGTCTGGGGCCTGCTCCCCGAGGATCTCGAGGACGCGCACACCACCGCACACCGCGGCGCGCGGTAGGCTCAGCCCGTCCCTCACCTGCACACAGTCCAGGAGCATGCCGCGCATGGCCGACCGCGTCACCGTGATCGGATGGGACGGATCACCACTCGACCCGGCCGCCAGGGCGGCCCTCCAGGCGGCCACCCTGGTCGCCGGCGCCCCCAGGCACCTGGCCCACCCCGAAGTCCCCGCCGGGGCCGAGCACATCACGCTCGGCAGCATCGCCCTGGCCGCCCGCCGCATCGCCACGCACCGCGGCACGGCGGTCGTCATGGCGGACGGCGACCCCGGCTTCTTCGGCATGGTCCGCGCGCTGCGCGCCCCCGAGCACGGCCTCGAGGTCGAGGTCGTCCCGGCGGTCTCCGCGGTGGCCGCGGCCTTCGCCAGGGCCGGCATGCCCTGGGACGACGCCAAGGTCGTCGTCGCCAACCCGCGCACCCTGCGCCGGGCGGTCAACGTCTGCCGCGCCCACCCCAAGGTCGCCGTCCTCACCTCGCCGGGCGCCGGCCCCGCCGAGATCGCCCTGCTGCTCGGGCCGACCCACCGCACCTTCGTCATCTGCGAGTCCCTCGGCACCGACCGCGAGCAGGTGTCCGTCCTCACCTCCGACTCGGTCAGCCGACGCCACTGGAGCGATCCCAACGTGGTGATCGTGATAGGCGGCGGAGGCACCACCCGGGACGGCGGCAGCAGTTGGCTGGCGGGCCTCGACCCGGCGGCCGCCGTCCAGCCGCGCGGATGGGCGCTCGACGCGACGGCCTACGGCCAGGACGCGCCCACGGCACCGGACGCGGGACCCGGCCGCAGCCCGCGGCTGCGCGCCCTCGAACTCGCCGTGCTCGGCCCCCGGGTGGGGGACCTAATGTGGGACGTCGGCACCGGCGGCGGCCTGGCCGCCATCGACGCCGCCCGGCTCGGCTCCGCCGTGATCGCCGTCGACCGCGACGCGCAGGCCTGCGCGTTGGCCGGCGCCACCGCCCGCCGGCTCGGTGTGCACCTGCACATCGTGCACGGCGTGGCCCCCCAGGTGCTCGACGACCTGCCGGAGCCGGACATCATCCGGGTCGGGGGCGGCGGCCCCAGGACCCTCGTCGCCTGCGCCGACCGCCGACCCCAGCGGCTCGTGACCCACGCCCTGACCCGCGATCAGGCGGAGGCGGCCGGCCGGGTGTTGACCGGAGCCGGCTACGAGGTGGAGTGCACGCTGCTCCAGACCCTCGACCTGGAGCCGCACGACTGGGCGGAGCGCGACCGGACCGTCGCCTTTCTGCTCGTCGGCCGCCGGGCGCCGGCCACCCGGTGACAAACCGGGACCTTCCCGGGCCAGCCGACCACCCGTGAGCAGGGCCCGGCGGCATCCCGGGTAGGCTGATGGATCGTTGTGCCGTCGACCGGACTTGATGATTCGTCCGTCATGTCCGGGATGGGAAGGAGCGCGTGCGATGGGCGAGGTGGACGCGTGACGGACACCGGCCAGACCCCCGAAGGGGCGGCACGGGGGCAGGCACCGCCGGTGGCGCCGGCGGCCGCGGCCGCCTACCCCTTCCCGGGTCAGCCCGACGAGGCGATGGACATGGACGGCGACGAGGAGGAACTGCTGATGCCGGGTGCGATCGGTGCCTGGGGTGACGCGGTCGTCGCCCCGCCGCAGACCGTCGCCCCTCCGCCCCCGGTGCGCCCGCTCGCCGAGCGCGCGCAGCCGGCCGCCCCTGCCCAGCCGGCCGCCCCGGCTGAGGAGCCGGCCCAGGCGGCGCCGCTCGACGGCGTCGTGCCGGTGAGCCCGACCGGCGTGGTTCCCGCCCAACCGGGCGCCTGGCAGTCGCCACCGGCGCCGCAGGCGCCCGTCGAGGCCACGGCCCAGACCGCTCCCGCGCGGCCGGAGGCGGCGGAACAGACCCCCGAGACCGCGCCCCCGGCCGCTCCCGTCGCGCAGGCCACCGAGGCACCGCCGGCCGGCCCCGCCGACCAGGCGATCCCCGTCCCGCCGGCGAGTGCGGACCAACAGGCCGTCGCCGACCAGCCGGTGGCCGTCCCGCCGGCCGCCACCGAAGCGGTCGCCGTCGCCGAGGCACCGGCCGCAAGCGACCCGGCCCCGGCGGCCGAGACCGCCGTGCCGGCCGCCGCGGAACCCGCCGCCGAGCCGGCCGAGGCCGCGGGTCAGCCCCCCGCACCCGCCGACCAGGCGGTGCCCGCGCCGCCCGCGGAGGCCGGCCCGGCCCCCGCGGCCGAGGCATCGGAGCAGGCGCCCGAAGCCGCGCAAGCGGCCGACGACCAAGGTGCCGAAGGCGCCGCCGTCACAGGTGAGGCGACCGACGAGGCCCTTACCCCGGCCAGCCCCGAAGGCGGTACGGCCGATCCGGCGTCCGGTGACTCGCCGGAGTCGGCGCCGCCGGCCGAGAGTGGTGGAGCCGCCGGCCCGGTTCCGGTGCCTGCTGGCGCCGAAGGCGCCACCGCGGCCACCGCCGATCCGGCACCCGGCGAGTCCTCCGAGCCGAGTCCGCCGGCCGAGACCGGCCAGGCGTCGGCCGGCGCCGAAGGCGCCACCGCCGATCCGGCGTCCGGTGACTCGCCGGAGTCGGCGCCGCCGGCCGAAAGCGGTGGAGCCGCCGGCCCGGTTCCGGTGCCTGCTGGCGCCGAAGGCGCCGTCGCCACCGCCGATCCCGCACCCACCGACTCGCCGGAGACGAATCCACCGACCGAGACCGGCCAAGCCGCCGGTCAGGCCGTCGTCGGCTACAGCGATGCCGAGCGCGAGGCCGTGCACCGGCTGATGCGGGAGCGGCGCGACGTCCACACCGGGTTCCGCGCCGACCCGATCCCGCACGAGGTGCTGCTCCGCGTCCTGGAGGCCGCCCACACCGCGCCCTCCATCGGCCTGGCCCAGCCCTGGGACTTCGTCATCATCCGGTCCGAGGAGACCCGGCGGACGGTGCACGAGCTCGCCGTCCGGCAGCGCGAGTCGCACGCCGCCGCCCTGCCCAGGGCACGCGCCCGGCAGTTCACCGAGCTCACCGCCGAGGCCGTCCTCGACGCCCCGGTCAACATCGTGGTCACCGCCGACCCGACTCGGGGCGGCCGGCGCGCCGCGGGACCGACCGGGCAGCCGCGTCTCGCGCCGTACTCGACGGCGCTCGCCGTCGAGAACCTCTGGCTCGCCGCGCGCGCCGAGGGACTCGGCGTCGGCCTCGTCGGCTTCCTCGACGACCGTGAGCTCACCCGCGCCCTCGGCCTGCCCGAGCACCTGGAGATCGTGGCCTACCTCTGCGTCGGCTACGTCGACGCGTTCCCCGGCGAGCCCGAGCCCGACCAGGGGGACCCGGCCAGGCGCCGCCCGCTCTCCTGGGTGGTGCACGAGGAGAGCTACGGCCGCCGCGCCCTGCCGGGGGCCGAGCCGCACGACCTGCTCAGCGAGACCCTCGCCGAGATCAGGCCGCTCGACGCCCACGCCCTCGGCGAGGCCTGGGAGCGGCAGAAGCGGATGACCAAGCCGGCCGGTGCCCTCGGCGCGCTCGAGGTCATCTCCGCCCAGCTGTGCGGGCTGTCCCGCGCCTGCCCGCCGCCCGTGCCCGAGCCGGCCGCGCTGGCCGTGTTCGCCGGCGACCACGGCGTGCACGCCCAGGGCGTCACCCCCTGGCCGCAGGAGGTCACCGCCCAGATGGTGGCCAACTTCCTGTCCGGCGGCGCGGTCTGCAACGCCTTCGCCACCCAGGTCGGCGCCGAGGTCTGCGTCGTCGACGTGGGCGTCCGCGCCGAGCTGCGGACCAGGCCGGGGCTCATGCCCCGCAAGGTGCGCGCCGGCACCGCCGACTTCACGGCCGGCCCCGCCATGAGCCGCGAGGAGGCGCTGCGCGCCGTCGAGGTGGGCATCGAGACCGCCCGCGACCTGGTCGCCGCCGGCAACCGCGCGCTGCTCACCGGCGAGATGGGCATCGCCAACACCACGGTCGCCGCCGCCCTGATCGCCGTCTTCACCGGCGCCGCGCCCGGCGAGGTGACCGGTCGTGGCACCGGCGTCGACGACGAGACGCACGCGCGGAAGGTGGACGTGGTGCGGCGCGCCCTGCAGCACCACCAGCCGGACCCGGCCGACCCCATCGGCGTGCTCGCCGCCGTCGGCGGCCTGGAGCACGCCGCGCTCACCGGCCTGATCCTCGGTGGCGCCTCGCTGCGCGTGCCGGTGATCCTGGACGGCGTCAGCGCGGGGGCCGCCGCGCTCGCCGCCCGCGCCGTCGCGCCGGAGGCGGTCTCCGTGTGCATCGCGGGACACCGCAGCGCCGAACCGGGACACATGGCCGCGCTCACCGCGCTCGGCCTGCGCCCGCTCGTCGACCTCGACCTGCGGCTCGGCGAGGGCACCGGCGCGCTCCTGGCGCTGCCGGTCGTGCAGAGCGCGGCCCGTGCCATGCGCGAGGTGGCAACCTTCGACGCCGCCGGCGTCACCGACAAGAACTGACCGCGGCCGGGCCCCGCCCACCAGGCCATAGGGTGGGCGAGGGTCCGGAACCGCACGGATTCAGCCGCTCCAGCGCCGCAGCGGCGGTGGCCGGTACGACCGGCAGCACCGGGCCCCGGCGGGTCGGACGGGCCCGCCACCGTCGTCCACCGCCCAGCGCCGAGGAGCCGCACCCCGCTATGCCAGAACATCCCGCCTACCCGGTAGGACTGCGCCTGACCGGCCGCCGCGTGCTGGTGCTCGGCGGCGGCACCGTCGTCCAGCGGCGCCTGCCCGCCCTGCTCGCCGCCGGCGCCGACGTGCGGCTCGTCGCCCCCGAGGTCACCCCGGCCGTCGAGGCCATGGCCGAGGCCGGGGAGCTCGTCTGGCAGCGCCGCGGCTACCGCCCCGGCGACCTGGAGGGCGCCTGGTACGCGCTGGTCGCCACCGACGACCCGGGGGTCAACGCGGCGGCCTCGGCCGAGGCCGAGGAGCGCCGCGTCTGGTGCGTGCGCAGCGACGACGCCGAGGCGGCCACCGCCTGGACCCCGGCCACCGGGCGCGTCGACGGGGTGACCGTGGCCGTGCTCACCGGCCGGGACCCGAGGCGCTCCGCGGCCGTCAGGGACGGCGTCGTCGAGGCGCTGCGCGACGGCACCCTGACCGCCCCCAGGCATCGCGGCCGGCACCCGGGAGTGGCGCTGGTCGGCGGCGGCCCGGGCGACCCGGACCTGATCACGGTGCGCGGCCGCCGGCTGCTCGCCCAGGCCGACGTGGTGATCGCCGACCGCCTCGGCCCCCGCGAGCTGCTCGACGAGCTGCCGCCGCACGTCGAGGTCGTCGACGCGGCGAAGATCCCCTACGGCCGGGCCATGGCCCAGGAGGCCATCAACGCGGCCCTGGTCGAGCACGCGCGGGCCGGCAGGTTCGTGGTCCGGCTCAAGGGCGGCGACCCCTACGTCTTCGGGCGCGGGGGCGAGGAGGCCGCCGAACTCGCCGCCGCCGGGGTGCCCGTCACCGTGGTCCCGGGCGTCACCAGCGCCATCAGCGTGCCGGGCGCCGCCGGCATCCCCGTCACCCACCGGGGGGTGGCCCACGAGTTCACGGTGGTCAGCGGCCATGTGGCACCCGACGACCCGCGCTCGCTCGTGGACTGGCCGGCGCTCGCCGCGCTGCGCGGCACCCTGGTGCTGCTGATGGCCGTGGAGCGGATCGGGGCCATCGCCGACACCCTGGTCCGACACGGCCGGCCGCCGACCACCCCGGTCGCCGTCGTCCAGGAGGGCACCATGGCCGGCCAGCGCCGGGTGGACGCCACGCTCGCGACCGTGGCCGCGCGGGTGGCCGAGGAGGGCGTGCGGCCGCCGGCCGTCATCGTGGTCGGGGACGTGGTGCGGGTGGCCGCCGGATGAGCGACCCGATCGTCGTCACCGACCCGGCCGACCCGAGGCTCGGTGACTACACGGACCTCACCGACGTCGAGCTGCGCCGCCGCAGGGAGCCCGCCGAGGGCCTGTTCATGGCCGAGGGCGAGAAGGTCGTCCGCCGCGCGCTCGCCGCCGGCTACCCGATGCGCTCACTGCTGTTGACCCCCCGCTGGGTCGACGGGCTGCGGGACGTCGTCGACGCCGCCACCGTGCCGGTCTACCTGGTCAGCCCGGAGCTCGCCGAGCGGGTGACCGGCTACCACGTGCACCGTGGCGCGCTGGCGGCCATGGGACGCCGCCCGCTGCCCGCGGCCACCGAGCTGCTGGCGGGCGCCCGCCGCCTCGCCGTGCTGGAGGCCGTCAACGACCACACCAACGTGGGCGCCGTCTTCCGGGGCGCCGCCGCCCTCGGGCTCGACGGCGTGCTGCTCTCCCCGGAGTGCGCCGACCCCCTCTACCGACGCTCAGTCAAGGTCTCGATGGGCGCCGTCTTCTCGCTGCCCTACGCCCGCCTCGACCACTGGCCGAAGGGCCTGGACGACGTCAGGTCCGCCGGCTTCCGGCTGCTGGCCCTGACCCCCGACGCCGGGGCCGTCGACATCGCCGAGGAGCTGCGGGGGAGCGGTGGCGGTCGGGTGGCGCTGATGCTGGGCGCCGAGGGCGACGGGCTGACCCGCCAGGCGCTGGCCGCCGCCGACGCCCGGGTGCGCATCCCGATGTCGCACGGCATCGACTCGCTCAACGTCGCGGCCGCCGCCGCGGTCGCCTTCTACGCGCTGACCACCGCGGCCCCCCGAACCGCGGACGACCGGCCCTAGACGGGCCCCTGGCAGCCCTGCGCCACGGCGATGCCGAGCGCGACCAGCAGCGTCACCGTGATGAAGACGATCAGCCGCTGCCGCAACAGCCGCCGGTCGACGCCCCGCCTGGCCGGCGGGCGCCGCCCGGCCGGCCGGGTCGGCGCCGGGCGCGAGGTGCGCCGCTCGGGCGCCGAGCGCTGCTGCGGGGCCCGGGTCAGCACCCGCTGGCCCTCGCCGCGCGCCTCCCTGGCCGCGATCTCCTTCAACCGCAACGACAGCTGCACCGTGCTCGGCCGGTCCTGCGGCGACTTCGCCAGGCAGGACCGCAGCAACGGCGCCAAGGCGGCCGGCACGCCCGTCAGTTGCGGCTCCTCGTGCACCACCCGGTAGAGCATCACCTCGGAACTGCCCTGCCCGAAGGGCGAGTCGCCGAGCGCGGCGTAGGCCAGCGTGGCGCCCAGCGAGAAGACGTCGGTCGCCGGCGCCACCGCCTGCCCCCGCACCTGCTCGGGCGCCAGGAAGCCGGGGGAGCCCACCGCCGTGCCGACGTGCGTCAGCGTGCTCGCACCGGTCGCCCAGGCGATGCCGAAGTCGATGATCCTCGGCCCCTTGGGCGACAGCAGGATGTTCGACGGCTTGAGGTCCCGGTGCACCACGCCCGCCTCGTGCACCGCCACCAGGCCCTCGGCGAGCGCGGCGCCGATCGCCGCCGTCTCGGCCGCCGACAGCGGACCGTCCTGCATGACCTTGTCGTGCAGCGAGGGGCCCGGCACGTACTGGGTGGCGAACCAGGGCCGCTGCGCGTCGAGGTCGGCGGCCACCAGCCGGGCCGTGCAGCCGCCCCTGATCCGCCGGGCCGCCGACACCTCGCGGGCGAAGCGGGAGCGGAACTCCTGGTCCTCCGCCAGGTCCGGCCTGATGACCTTGAGCGCCACCCGCTGGCCGCGCCGGTCGGAGCCGAGGTACACGACCCCCATCCCGCCGGCGCCGAGCCGCCGGTGGAGCCGGAAGGCGCCGACGACTCGCGGGTCCTCGCGCCGGAGCCGCATCATCGCCATGTCCACCTCGCTGCCCCGTGCTTCTGATGTGCCACAGCTTACGGACTGAGCGGCCCGAGCCGCGCGAAGGCCGCGCGCTCACCGGCGGGATCGACGCGTCGCGTCGGGTCCCCTGGGGGAGAACCCGGGCCTCGGGGGCCACTTGTCCACCCTGGGGAGTATCCGGGTGGGGCCGGTGTCATCCTGCGGGAGGCCCCCAGGTCAGTACGCGGGGGTGACGTCGCGGCCACCCCCGGCGGACTACTGTGAGATCAAGCGGCGGGCGCAGCACTCGTCCCCCGAGGTCACCCGCCCGCCGCCCCAACTCGACGACGGGAGCCGAGAGATGGCACGAATCGCGGTGCGGCAGAGTCCGCCACCCGCAGGGCGGCGCCATCCCCTGGTCGCGGCGGCCATGGTGCTGCCGTTGGCCATCGTCCTCGCCGTCGTCATCGGCGGCGTGGACGCCGTCGTGACACAGGCGTCGTCCGTAGCCGGCATGCTGGGGCGCTGAGCGGCGCCCCGGACCCGGGAGAGCGGCCCGGGTCGGGGACACCGGCACTCGAACCCCGTGGGGACGGGGGTAGGCGGACGGCACATGTGCCCGGGCAGCTGGGGAGCTGCCCGGGCACCGCGCTTTTCCGGGAGCGGAGACGCCACTCGAAATGCCCGCACACGAACGCCGAAGGGCCGGAGAGTGACGACTCTCCGGCCCTTCGTGACCACCATCGGTGCGCGATACTGGGATTGAACCAGTGACCTCTTCCGTGTCAGGGAAGCGCTCTCCCGCTGAGCTAATCGCGCGGGCGGATCCTCGCGGATCCAGTGGACGATACTGGGATTGAACCAGTGACCTCTTCCGTGTCAGGGAAGCGCTCTCCCGCTGAGCTAATCGTCCGAGGTGGAGACGGGATTTGAACCCGTGTAGACGGCTTTGCAGGCCGTTGCCTCGCCTCTCGGCCACTCCACCGGATGGGGGCGAGCCCCCTTCGAGCGGACGACGAGACTCGAACTCGCGACATCCACCTTGGCAAGGTGGTGCTCTACCAACTGAGCTACGTCCGCATTTGGCTGCCTCCGGTCTCACTCTCGTGCCCGGCGACGTCATGAACTCTAGCGGATTCGTCAGCCAGCTCAAACTCGGTATGCCGGCACCGCCGCCTACACTCGCGCATGTGTACGACCTTGCTCCGCTCGCGCGCCTCGGCGGGATGCTGGCGACCGACCTGCGCGACGTGACCAGCGATCCGGCCGCGTTGGACTCCACGGGCTGGTGGGCGGTGGTCGCCGGCTACGCGGGCGACCTGGTCTGCGCCCGCTTCGCCGACGTGCGGCCCGCGCCCCCGCGGGCGGCGACGCCGGCCCGCTGGCGGGGCCCGGAACCGGCGGCGTGGGCAAGCTCCCTGGACCGGGCGTCCTACACCGCCGCCGTCGAGACGATCCGCGAGCACATCGCGGCCGGCGAGGTCTACCAGGCCAACCTGTGCCGGGTGCTCTCGGCGCCGCTCCCCGACCCGGACGCCGACGTCGACGCCCTCACCGCCCGGCTGGCCCGTGGCAACCCGGCGCCCTACGCGGGCACCGTCCGGCTGCCCCGCCACGGCGTGGAGGTCGCCACCGCCTCGCCCGAGCTCTACCTGCGCCGGCGCGGCCGCACCGTCGAGTCGGGACCGATCAAGGGCACCGGCCGCACCCCGGCCGATCTGCTCCCCAAGGACCATGCCGAGAACGTCATGATCGTCGACCTGGTCCGCAACGACCTGGGCCGGATCTGCGAGCCGGGCAGCGTGACCGTCCCCGAGCTGTGCGCCGTCGAACCACACCCCGGTCTGGTGCACCTGGTCTCCCGGGTGCGCGGCCGGCTCGCGCCCGGCGCCGGCTGGGCCGAGCTGCTGGCCGGCACCTTCCCCCCCGGCTCGGTGACCGGCGCTCCCAAGTCCAGCGCGCTGCGCGTCATCGACGCGCTGGAGACCGCGCCCCGCGGCCCCTACTGCGGCGGCGTCGGCTGGGTGGACGCCGACCGGGGAACCGGCGAGCTGGCCGTCGCCATCCGCACCTTCTGGATCCGGCGCGACGAGGGCCGGCCCGTGTTGCGCTTCGGCACCGGCGCCGGCATCACCTGGGACTCGGACCCGGCGCGCGAATGGGCGGAGACCGAGCTGAAGGCGTCCCGGCTGCTCGGGGTAGCTTCTGAGGGAGTGCCGTTGATCGGCACCGCACACGAGAGGAGCCCACATGGCGTTGATCTGGCTGGACGGTGAGCTGCGCGACGCCGACAGCGCGCGGGTCTCCGTCTTCGACCACGGACTGACCGTCGGCGACGGCGTGTTCGAGACGCTGAAGACGCAGGACGGCCGGGCGTTCGCGCTCAGCCGCCATCTCGACCGCCTGGCCGCCTCCGCCGCCGGGCTCGGGCTGCCTGAGCCCGACCGGGACGAGGTCACCCGCGCCTGCCGCGCCGTCCTGGACGCGGTGCCGCTGCCCCTCGGCCGGCTCAGGATCACCTACACCGGCGGGCTCTCGCCGCTGGGCTCCGACCGCGGCGACGCGTCCCCCACGCTGGTCGTCGCGCACGCCGAGACCCCGCGGCGCCCCGACACGACCGCCGTCATCACCGTCCCCTGGACCCGCAACGAGCGCGGCGCCCTGGCCGGGCTCAAGACGACCTCCTACGCGGAGAACGTGATCGCGCTCGCCCGGGCCCGCCAGGAGGCCGCCTCGGAGGCCCTCTTCGCCAACACCGCGGGGCAGCTCTGCGAGGGCACCGGAACCAACGTCTTCGTCGTGCTCGACGGCGAGTTGCACACCCCGCCGCTCTCCTCGGGCTGCCTGGCCGGCATCACCAGGGCCCTGGTGGTGGAGTGGACCGGCGCCCGTGAGACCGAACTGCCCATGGACTGCCTGGACCGCGCCGAGGAGGTCTTCCTGACCTCGAGCACCCGCGACGTGCAGGCCGTGCGCCGCGTCGACGGGCGCGAACTGCCCGAAGCACCGGGGCCGGTGACGGCCAAGGCGATGCGGGTCTTCCAGGAGCGCTCGGCCGCGGACATCGATCCGTGACCACCACGCTGCGGCCCAGTGGGCCGGAGGAGAGCACCCCCGAGGGGGGCCGCGCGCAGGGCTACGAGATCCGGGTGAACGCCCGCCGGGTCGGCGAGCTGCGGCTCAAGTCCGACCCGCGCGTCGGCGTCGGCCACGTCACGCGCTTGGTCGTCGACGAGGCGGACCGGCGCCGGGGCCGGGCCACGGTCGCCGTGCTCGCCGCCGAGGAGGTGCTGCGCGACTGGGGCTGCGCCTCGGTCGAGGCCACCGTGCCGGCCGATGAGCGGGCCCTCGCGGCCCTGGCCGACGCCCTCGGCTACCGCGAGCGCAGCCGCAACATGGCCAAGACACTCGCCGACCGCCCGCCGGCGCTGCCCCCGGGCAGCACGGCGCGGGACATGACCGAGGAGGAGTACCCGGCCTGGCGGGCCCACGACCGGGACGGGGTGATCCGCGTCCTCGTGGCGCGGGGGGTGCCCGAGGCGGTGGCGGCAGCCTCCGCCGAGCGGTCCCTGGCCACCCTGCTCCCGGAGGGGCCGGCCACCAAGGACGTCACGCTGCGGGTGCTCACCCACGACGGCGCCGACGTCGGCACCCTCTGGGTGGCGGCCCCGGGCGGCCGGGTGGCGGACGAGCTCGGCCTTGACGCCTGGGTGTTCTCCGTCGAGGTGGCCGAGGCCCACCGCGGCCGGGGCCACGGCAGGTCGCTGATGCTGGAGGCGGAGCGGGTCGTGGCCGCGGCCGGCGCGCGGCTGCTCGGCCTCAACGTCTACGCCGGCAACACCCCGGCCGTGCGGCTCTACGAGTCACTCGGCTACCGGACGCTGCGGCGCCACTTCTACAAGCCGCTGCGCTGAGCGAGCAGCGACTCGGCGATCTCCACGACGCGCTCGCGCAGCCCGTCCTGGCTGCGCCCGCCGTCCAGCCGCCGACCGCCGATCACATAGGTCGGCGTGCCGGTCACCCCGATCGCCTGCCCCTCCGCCTGGTCGGCGTCCACCACGAGCAGGTGCCGGCCGTCGATCAGCGCGGTGTCCACCTCCTCGGCGTCGACGCCGACCTGGCCGGCCACCTCGAGCAGCAGCGCCGGACCGCGCCTGTCGAGCTCCGCGGTGCGGGCCAGCAGCGCAGTCCAGTACTCCTCGCCGCGGCCCTGGGCGAAGGCCTCCTCGGCGGCCTGGGCCGCGGCCAGCGCGTGCTGGTGCCCCTTGAGCGGGAAGTGCCGGCGCCTGATCTCCAGGGCCGCGCCGAACCGCTCCCGCAGGGCGCTCAGGTCGGACTCGGCACGGTGGCAGTCGGGACACTGCAGGTCGCACCACACGTCCAGCACGACGGGCTCGGGGTTCTCGTTCATGGGCCCCAGTCTCGCACCCCGAGATTCCCCTGATCCGGGGGTCGACCCCATGGCCGCGCGCCCGCGGGCGCGGCAGGATGGAAAGATGCTGATTGGTACTGCCTGCACCCTTCTATCCGCCGCCGGCCTCGGCGTCGCCCTCCTGGTGGCCCGTCGGCGCCGATACGCGCTCGCGCTGCGCACCGCGGCCGTCGCGCTGCTCCCGGTCGGCCTCGCCATGACGGGCGTGGTGCGGTTCGTGGTCAACATGACCTTCAACCCGGTGGCCTGGGCCGGCTTCGGGGTGCTCGGCCTCGCCGTCCTGCTGTTCCTCTCCGGCCGCCTCGCCGAGGGGCGCGGCCGTGAGGTCGAGCGCCGCTCCACGCCTGCTCCCACCACCGCCCTGCCCGCCTCCCGCGGCGGTGGCGCACCGGCCGACGACTTCTCCGACATCGAGGCCATCCTCAAGAAGCACGGCATCTGACCTCCGACGGTCCGCCCATACCACAGGGAACCGGCGGAAGGGGTGAGATTCACCGAATGCCCCTGCAAAGAAGGCAGGTTGATCGCGAAGCGCTGACCTGCTGGGTCATGATCGCGGCGCCATGCAACACATCACCGGGGACCTCGCTCCCGACACCGCGCCAACTGTCAGACCAGTCGCCGACCACCAGGAGGTCGACCTGCCCGCGCTCGAGGAGCGCCGCGGCTGTCTCTTCGCCCTGTCACAGCCGCCGTTGATGCTCTTCCTCACCGTGATCGGTGGGTTGTTACTCCTCGCGGGGGTGCACGACCACTTCCTGCTCTGAGCGCCCCTCCCGCTCCGGCCCGCGCCGCCTGGCCCGGTAAGCGGCGACGTGCAGGCGATTGCCGCAGGTCCGGTTCGAACAGTAGCGACGGGAGCGGTTCCGGGAGAGGTCGACGAAGGCGCGCCCACAGCCCGGCGCCGCGCAGTGTCGCAGCCGCTCCCGTTCACCGGCCACCAGGAAGAAGCCGAGCGCCATGCCGCAGTCGGCGGCCAGATGGGCGGCGATCGAGGCGCCGGGCGCGAAGTAGTGCACGTGCCAGGCATGGCCGTCGTGGTCCGTCAGCCGGGGAGTGGTGCCGGCGGCCGCCACCAGCCCGTTGACCAGCTCGGCCGCCGCCCGGTCGGTCGGTGCGGCGAAGATCTCGGCGAAGCGCTGCCGCACCCGCCGCACGGCGGCCAGATCCCCCTCGTCGAGCGCCTCGACCTCGACGTCGCTGATCGCGTGACCGACCACGAAGGCCCGTAGGGCGGCGAGGTCGGCCAGCGCCGCGGGCCCGGCGTTCAGCAGGTCGACGGCGAGATCGAGCGAGCACCTGACGTCGTGGTCGATCAGCACGGTGGTCGGCTTTCGCGGTCATGGCCGGACGGCGGTGGCGGGCGAGGTGAGCGCGACTCTAACCGCTGGCCGACCACACGTGCGCGAGGGCGCCGCCGCGGTGCTGGCCGCGGCGGCGCCCTCGCACCGCTCATCGCCGGCTCCGCGCCGTCGCCCCGAGTTCAGACGGCGCCAGGAGCCGGCGGGTCCCTAACTCTCCGCCAGAATGTGCGAGAGCTCCGTATCGAGATCGAAGTGACGGTGTTCCGTGCCGGGCGGGACGGCGGCGTCCGTTCGCTTCAGGAACGACTCGAGGGCCCTGGCCGGGGCTTCGAGCAACGCCTCGCCCTCCGGCGAACTGAGGGCGATGCAGACGACGCCCTGGCCGTGACTCCTGGATGGCCAGACCCGCACATCACCCGTGCCCGTGGGGCGATGGAGCCCCTCGGCGAGGAGATCGCGGGCGAATACCCATTCGACGGTTTCTTCGGCTCCGGTGTGAAACGTCGCATGTACGGCGTAGGGGTCCGCCGTGTCATACCGCAGCCCCGCGGGTACAGGTAGTGAGGACTCGCTCGATACAACGAGGCGCAGGTGCAGCTCGCAGCTGACCGTGGTGTTCATAAGCGCCAGGGCCTTTCGCTCAGTGTGCGCTCGGGGATTCGCACGTCGGCCAAATCGACATGCCACGTACGCGCCGGTTGTAAACCCCTCTGCCCTAATTGCGCCCATTAATCTCATTCCAATGGCGGAATGGCAAAAGCGATAAAGCCGGAGGTGCTCGATGACGGACGACGGGACACGCGGGACCCGGCACCGCTATCGATTCCGTGCCGACTGGTGGGTGCCCGCGGCGCCCCCGGTCGTCTATCGGGTCCTCGAGCGGCCGGAGGACTATCCCCTGTGGTGGCCCCAGGTCCGCGAGGTCCGGCGGCTCGGTCCCGACCACGGACACTGCCGATTCCGCTCCGTGCTCCCCTTCGACCTGCGCGTGACGGTGCGGGCGGCGCGCCGCGACCCGGAGGCCGGGGTGCTCGAGGTCGCCCTCGGCGGCGACCTCGAAGGGTGGATGCGGTGGACGCTCGCCGCCGGGGGCGGGGCGCCGGCGGGTGGGACCCGGGTCGGCTACCGGCAGGACACCGTGCTGCGCCACCCGCTGCTGCGCCGGCTCCCCAGCCCCGCGCGGCCGGTGCTGGTGGCCAACCACGCGCTGATGATGCGGGCCGCGCGCCGAGGTCTGCGCGCCTGGTTGGGAGTTCGTCCCGGGCCCGACGGGAGCCCCGGTCGGGAGCTGGTTTGAATCCGGGCTCACCAGCACTGTATTGTTCTCAACGTGCCGCAGGGCACAACACCCCAGGGGGCGATTAGCTCAGCGGGAGAGCGCTTCGTTCACACCGAAGAGGTCACTGGTTCGATCCCAGTATCGCCCACCCCGGGCAAGGCCGGTCCGCCGTCGATGCGGGCCGGCCTTCGTCGCGGTTCCCGTGGCCTGCCGGCCAGGGACACAGTTCAGACGAGTCAGGAGAGACCGGTGTCCGATGTCCGTGTGATCATCCAACGCGATTCCGAGCGGGAAGAGCGAGTGGTGACCACGGGCACCACGGCGGGCGACCTGTTCGCGGGGGAGCGCGCCGTCGTCGCCGCCCGCGTCGGGGGGCAGTTGCGCGACCTCGCCCACCCCCTGACCGACGGCGACGAGGTCGAGCCGGTGGAGATCACCTCGCCCGACGGCCTCGACATCCTCCGGCACTCCACCGCGCACGTCATGGCCCAGGCCGTGCAGGAACTGTTCCCCGAGGCGAAGCTGGGCATCGGCCCGCCCATCAGGGACGGTTTCTATTACGACTTCGACGTGGACCGGCCCTTCCACCCGGAGGACCTGGGGCGCATCGAGAAGCGCATGCAGCAGATCCAGAAGCAGGGCCAGCGTTTCGCGCGGCGCGTCGTGAGCGACGACGAGGCCCGCGCCGAACTCGCCGCCGAGCCCTACAAGCTGGAGCTCATCGGCCTCAAGGGCGCCGCCGCCGAATCGGCCGAGGGCGCGTCGGCCGAGGTCGGTGCGGGCGAGCTCACCATCTACGACAACCTCGACCCGAAGAGCGGCGAGCTGTGCTGGAAGGACCTGTGCCGCGGCCCGCACCTGCCGAGCACCCGGCTCATTCCCGCCTTCAAGCTGATGCGCAGCGCCGCCGCCTACTGGCGCGGCAGCGAGCGTAATCCGCAGCTCCAGCGCATCTACGGCACCGCCTGGCCGACGAAGGACGAGCTGAAGGCGCACCTGGAATTCCTGGCCGAAGCCGAGAAGCGCGACCACCGCCGTCTTGGCGCCGAGCTCGACCTCTTCTCCATTCCCGAGGAGCTCGGCTCTGGGCTGGCTGTCTTCCACCCCAGGGGCGGCACCGTCCGCCGGGTCATGGAGGACTACTCGCGGCGTCGGCACGAGGAATCCGGATACGAATTCGTCAACACGCCGCACATCACCAAGGCCAAGCTGTTCGAAACCTCGGGTCATCTCCCGAACTACGCCGAGTCGATGTTCCCGCCCATGCAATTCGAGGGCCAGGAGTATTACCTCAAGGCGATGAACTGCCCGATGCACAACCTTATTTTCAAGGCGCGTGGGCGGTCCTATCGGGAATTGCCACTCCGGCTCTTCGAGTTCGGCACGGTCTACCGGTACGAGAAGTCCGGCGTCGTCCACGGCCTCACCAGGGCCAGGGGCTTCACCCAGGACGACTCGCACATCTACTGCACCAAGGAGCAGATGCCGGCCGAGCTGGACGGACTGCTCACCTTCGTGCTGAACCTGCTCCGCGACTACGGCCTGAACGACTTCTACCTGGAACTGTCCACCCGGGACGACTCGGAGAAGTTCATCGGCGAGCCCGAGGAGTGGGCGGAGGCCACCGAGGTGCTCCGCCAGGCCGCGGGCAAGCAGGGCCTCGAGCTGGTGATGGACCCGGGCGGCGCCGCCTACTACGGGCCCAAGATCTCCGTCCAGGCGAAGGACGCCATCGGCCGCACCTGGCAGATGTCCACCATCCAGGTCGACTTCCAGCAGCCCAAGCGGTTCGGCCTGGAGTACACCGCGGCCGACGGCTCCAGGCAGCAGCCGGTGATGATCCACCGCGCGCTGTTCGGCTCCATCGAGCGGTTCTTCGCCGTCCTCCTCGAGCACTACGCCGGCGCTTTCCCGGCCTGGCTGGCGCCCGTGCAGGCCGTCGGCATCCCGATCGGCGACGCCCACGTGCCCTACCTCCAGGAGTTCGCGGCCGAGGCCAGGTCGCGCGGGCTGCGGGTGGACGTCGACGCGTCGGCCGACCGCATGCAGAAGAAGATCCGCAACGCCCAGAGGTCCAAGGTCCCCTTCATGGTGATCGCGGGCGACGACGACATGGCGCGGGGCGCGGTCAGCTTCCGCTACCGGGACGGCTCCCAGAAGAACGGCATCCCGCGCGCCGAGGCCATCCAGGAGATCGCCGACGCGGTCGAGCGGCGCGTCCAGGTGTGATTCCGGCGGCCCCCGGCTCCGCGCTCTCGGAGCGGGCCCGGGGGCCCGCCGGGGCCCCGCCACGCCATATGCTGGCCGGCATGACCAGCGAGCCGGAGCAGCAGATCGGGGTCGGGACACCGGACGCCTTCCAGCGGCTGTGGACGCCCCACCGGATGGCCTATATCCAGGGCGAGGGCAAGCCGACCGGCCCGGGCGCGGGGGACGGCTGCCCGTTCTGCGCGATCCCCGGCAAGAGCGACGAGGACGGCCTGATCATCAACCGCGGCGAGGCCGTCTACGCGGTGCTCAACCTCTACCCCTACAACGGCGGCCACCTGCTGGTGGTGCCCTACCGGCACGTCGCCGACTACACGGACCTCACCGCGGAGGAGACGGCCGAGCTCGCCGAACTCACCAAGCGCGCCATGACCGCGATCCGGGCCGCCTCCGGCGCGCACGGCTTCAACATCGGGATGAACCAGGGCTCGGCCGCCGGCGCCGGCATCGCGCCCCACCTGCACCAGCACGTGGTGCCCAGGTGGGGCGGGGACGCCAACTTCATGCCCGTGGTGGGGCACACCAAGGTGCTGCCGCAACTGCTCGCCGACACCCGGCGGATGCTCGCGGCGGCCTGGCCCGCCTGACGGATCACATGTTGTACTCGTCGGCCTTGGTCGGCGCGGGCGCCTGCACCGCACCGCCGAGGGCCTGCGAGCGGCTGTCGAACGCGGAGGTGTCCACGCCGTTCTCGGCGAGCACCTTGAACGCGGCGGCGTGCGCCACCCGTAGCACCGGCGTCGCGGTGCGCAGCACGTCGTCCACCATGAAGCGGTGCTTCCACGGCGTCGTCGCCCACACGTGCCGCAGGCCAAACGGCTCGGGGAACGCGATGGTGCCGCCCCAGGCGTCGAGTCGCTTGGGGAACCACGTCAGCGGGGCGCGGGCGGCCAGCCGCACCACCTCGGACACCTCGACGAGCGGCCGCGGGCGCTTCACCTTCTTCCAGGGCCGGATCGGGTCGCGGACCTCCCTGGTCTTGTCCGCCGGCTTCTCGCGGAAGAAGCCGTCGACCGGGCCCAGCGTGTACCCCGTGACCTCGATGCGCAGCGTGTGGTGCAGCACGGTCACCGAGATCATCATGGTGACGACCAGCTCGCCCTCCCAGAGCACGAACTGCACGCCCACGTAGTGCCGGTCGCCCTTGTCGTACTGCTGCTCGTTGCAGATCCGCTGCACCTCGATGTTGCTGAAGCTGTAGCCGTCCGCGTTGGGTCCGTCGGGCCGGGACACCTCGCCCGCCCCCTCGCCGACGTGGCGCACCACCCAGTGGGTGATGGAGGGCTTCGTGAAACCACCGGTGTGCAGCGGGCCGCGCTCCAGCAGCCGCAGCTGGTCGCCGATGGCGCGGGCCACGTCCCAGCTGCGGAAGGGGTCGATCTCCCGGCCCGGGTCGCGCGGTCGCAACTCCTCGGCCAGCTGCCAGCTGCCCCAGCGCACGCCCATGCCCAGTATGCCCTTGGGCCCGGCGTAGTAGGTCATGTTGCTGCCCTGCTCCGCCGCCAGCTTGGCCAGGCCGAGCCTGATCCGCTCCGCCTCCGCGTCGTTCGGGTTCTGCTGCACCGCCTCGGGGATCCGGGCCGCGGCGTCGCCGCCGCCCAACAGGTTGGACCAGTGGGTGCGCAGGTTGCGTGCCGTGCGTTCGCAGATCTGCTGGGCCAGGAACCAGCCGATGACGGGCGCCGGCAGCATGCTCCAGACGTATATCCGCAACACGCCGTCCAGCGGGGCGCGGATCACCGCGACCGCGATCAGCACCGCGAGCAACCCGAGGACCAGCATGCCGAGGATGCCGGCGCGCCGGTCCTGGGACCCGGCGATCGTGCGACGCAGCTGGAAGAGGCCGAGCCAGATCGCCACGCCGGGCAGGAAGAGCAACCCGAAGCCGACCATGATCGCGGTCAGCTGCCGGTCCCGCTGCCGGCGGATGCGCTTGGCGTTGAGCGCGTGCTCCACCACGACCCCCGGTTCGAGACCGAAGGACTGGATCAGCGGCTTGCGGTCGCCGGCCAGCATCCGGGTCTCGACGGCTCGGGTCCACGCCTCGCCCAGGTCCGGCTCCAGCAGGCTGAACCGGCCCTTCTTCACCGTGGCCTCGTCCTTCACCGAGGTGGCGGTCGGCTTCTTGATCTCCTCCGGTGCCGTGTCCCGGTAGGCCACCGAGGCGATGGCGTGACCGAGGCCGGTGCCGCCGCTCATGCCCGCGAGCGGCACCTGGGCCCCGAAGTCGAACTCCAACCCAGCGGCGTTCAGCGCCATCGGTACCCCCAGCTTGTCAACCGGTCTCGAACTCCAGCCGCCGTCAGGCCAGTTCCCGCCGAGCGGGCCGCACACACCTGACGGGTTCAGCCTAATGGCGGAAGGGCGTCCGATGGCCCGGAACGCCGGCATCGCCACCCGCCCGGGAACGGGCCCGGCGTCCTCCCGGCGGGCGGCGTGGCTACGATGGGCCCTCCGGTGGCCGCCCTCAGTCGCGCGGCCCGTGCGACCCCAGGGAAGGACATGCTCAACAAGTACGCGCGTGCATTCTTCACGCGTGTCCTCACGCCCTTCGCCGCCCTGCTGATCAGGCTGGGGGTGAGCCCAGACGCGGTGACCCTGGTCGGCACCGCGGGAGTGATGGCGGGAGCGCTGGTCTTCTTCCCCCAGGGCGAGTTCTTCTGGGGCACGATCGTCATCACCGCGTTCGTCTTCTCGGACATGGTCGACGGCAACATGGCCCGGCAGATCGGCACCTCCAGCCGCTGGGGGGCCTTCCTCGACTCGACCCTCGACCGGTTGGCCGACGCGGCGATCTTCTCCGGCATCGCCCTCTGGTACGCGGGCGAGGGCGACAACCTGATGCTCTGCGCCGTCACCCTGTTCTGCCTCGCCAGCGGGCAGGTCGTCTCCTACACCAAGGCGAGGGGCGAGAGCATCGGCCTGCCGGTGCGGGTCAACGGCCTCGTGGAGCGGGCCGAACGGCTGGTGATCACCCTGGTGTTCGCCGGCTTCGCGGGCTTCGAGACGACCTTCGGCGTGCCGCACATCGGGGTCCTGCTGCCCATCGCGCTGTGGGTGGTGGCCGTCGGCAGTCTGGTCACCCTCGTCCAGCGGGTCGTGACGGTGCGCCGCGAGTCCGCCGAGGCCGACGCGGCCGAGGCGGCCGAGGCGGAGCGCGCCCGGGCCCAGGGGGGCGGTCCGGCGTGAGGGACCGGCTCACCGACGCGGCGTTCGGGTTCGGCTGGGGCGCCGTGAAGCGGCTGCCCGAGCCCGCCGCCATGGCCCTGGGCCGGCGGGTCGCCGACATCGCCTGGCGGCGCCGGGGTGCCGGGGTGCGGCAGTTGGAGGCCAACCTCGCCCGGGTCGTGCCGGACGCGGACGCCGACGGCCTGCGGGAGCTGTCGCGGGCCGGGATGCGCAGCTATCTGCGCTACTGGGTGGAGTCCTTCCGGCTGCCGACCTGGAGCGCCGAGCGCATAAAGGGTTCCTTCGCGCTGACCGACGTGCACCGCGCCACCGACCCGCTCGCCGAGGGCCGGGGCGTCGTGCTCGCCCTGCCGCACATGGGCAACTGGGACCTGGCCGGCGCCTGGCTGGTCACCGCGCTCGACCTGCCGTTCGCCACGGTCGCGGAGCGGCTCAAGCCGGAGCGGCTCTTCGACCGGTTCGTGGCCTACCGCGAGCAGCTCGGCATGGAGGTCGTGCCACACACCGGGGGCGCCTCGTTCGGCACCCTGGCCAGGCGGCTGCGGGGCGGCGGGATAGTGGCTCTGGTGGCCGACCGGGACCTGTCCAGGTCGGGGATCGAGGTCTCGTTCTTCGGCGAGCGGGCGCGCATGCCGGCCGGGCCCGCGTTGTTGGCCCAACAGACGGGCGCGCTGCTGCTGCCGGTGAGCCTGTGGTACGACGAGACCTCGGTGATAAAGGGTCGGATACACCCATACGTCCCGGTGCCCGAATCCGGCACCAGGGCGGAGAAGACGGCCGTCATGACCCAGGCCCTGGCCGACGTGTTCGCGACCGGCATCGCCGAGCACCCGCAGGACTGGCACATGCTCCAGCGGCTGTGGCTCAGCGACCTCGACGGGCCCGCGGGCGCCGGCGGGGCGCGGAGCTCGGCGGCGTCGGCGGCAGAGGCGCGCGAGGCGCCGGAAGCCAGGGAAGGAACGTAGACCACCGCATGAGGATCGGCATCGTCTGCCCCTACTCCTGGGACGTCCCGGGCGGGGTGCAGTTCCACGTCAGGGACCTGGCCGAGCACCTGATCCGGCAGGGCCACACGGTCTCCGTGCTCGCCCCCGCCGACGACGACACCCCGCTGCCGCCGTACGCCGTCTCCGCCGGCCGCGCCGTGCCGGTGCCCTACAACGGTTCGGTGGCGCGGCTCAACTTCGGCTTCCTGTCCGCCGCGCGCGTCCGCCGCTGGGTGCACGAGGGCGACTTCGACGTGCTGCACGTCCACGAGCCGGCCGCGCCCTCGCTCGCCCTCCTCACCTGCTGGGCGGCGCGCGGCCCGATCGTCGCCACCTTCCACACCTCCAACCCGCGCTCCCGGGCCATGGCGGCCGCGTACCCGATCCTCCAACCCGCCCTGGAGAAGATCAGCGCCCGGATCGCCGTCAGCGAGTACGCGCGCCGCACCCTGGTCGAACACCTCGGTGGCGACGCGGTGGTCATCCCCAACGGCGTCGACGTCGAGTTCTTCGCGAGCGCCGAGCCGAAGGCTGAGTGGCAGGGGCGGACGATCGGCTTCATCGGCCGGATCGACGAACCGCGCAAGGGACTCCCGGTACTGATGCGCGCGCTCCCCGCCGTCCTCGCCGAACACCCCGACGCCCGGCTGCTGGTGGCCGGGCGCGGCGACGAGAAGGAGGCGGTGGCCGGCCTGCCGGCCGCCATGCGGGGCCGGGTCGAGTTCCTCGGCATGATCAGCGACGAGGACAAGGCGCGGCTGCTGCGCAGCGTCGACCTGTACGTGGCGCCCAACACCGGCGGCGAGAGCTTCGGCATCATCCTGGTCGAGGCCATGTCCGCGGGCGCCCCGGTGCTCGCCAGCGACCTCGACGCCTTCGCCCAGGTGCTGGACGGCGGCGCGGCCGGCGAGCTGTTCCCCAACGAGGACGCCGAGGCGCTGGCCGCCGCAGCCAACCGGCTGCTCGCCGACCCGGGCCGGCTCGCCGAGCTGCGCGAGCGCGGCAGCAGCCATGTGCGGCGCTTCGACTGGTCCACGGTGGGCGCCGACATCCTGGCCGTCTACGAGACGGTGACGGACGGGGCCGGCGCCGTCGCCCCCGACGAGCGGGCCGGTCTGCTCGGCCGGCTCGGCTTCGCGCGCGACTGACGGCCGCCCGTGCCGGCCGGGGGCCGCGAGGCTCCGGCCGCCCGGTAGGGTGACCGGGCGTGACCTCCGTCATCTGGATCGCCGTGGCGCTGCTGCTCGTCGGCGTCTACCTCAGCTGGACCGCGGGCCGGCTCGACCGGCTGCACGCCCGCATCGACGCCGCGCGCGCCGCGCTCGACGCGCAACTGCTGCGCCGTGCCTCCGTCGCCCAGGAGCTGGCCACCGCCGGCGTCTTCGACCCGGCCGCCTCCATGGTGCTCTACCAGGCGGCGCACGCGGCCAGGCTCGCCCAGGAGGAGCAGCGTGAGGTCGCCGAGAGCGAACTCAGCCAGGCGCTGCGGGCCGTGCTCGCGGAGACCGCCCAGGTGCGGGTCATGCGGGACGCGCCGGGCGGGGAGGCGATGGTCGACGAGCTGGTCGCCGCCGTGCGCCGGGTCCCGATGGCCAGGCGCTTCCACAACGACGCGGTGCGCGCGGCCAGGGCCGTGCGGCGGCACAGGACCGTGCGCTGGTTCCGGCTCGCCGGGCACGCGCCGTTCCCGATGGCCTTCGAGATGGACGACGAGCCGCCGACCTCCCTGACCAGGCACGCCACCGCGTAGCACCCGGCGGCGCACCAGGCCACCGGGTGGGGATTGGCCCTTTCCGACCGGGCCACTCGTCGGGTTCCATGGATCGCCGTGGTCCCGGGCGTGCGCGCCGGCCCTCCGGATTCGCGTTCGAACGGGCCTACGATGGTCGTATCGGGTGTTTTTCATCCGGTTCCGCTGATCGTTTCCCGCATGTCAACGCCGAGCCACCGAGTGAGGTCGCCACCGTGAGCACGTCCCCCGCCACCGCCCAGACCCCCGAGACCGGCACCGCGCGCGTCAAGCGCGGCATGGCCGAGCAGCTCAAGGGCGGCGTGATCATGGATGTGGTCACGCCCGAGCAGGCCAGGATCGCGGAGGACGCCGGGGCCGTGGCCGTGATGGCCCTGGAGCGGGTGCCGGCCGACATCCGCAAGGACGGCGGCGTGGCCCGCATGTCCGACCCGGACATGATCGACGGCATCATCGAGGCCGTCTCCATCCCGGTGATGGCCAAGTCCCGCATCGGGCACGTCGTCGAGGCCCAGGTGCTCCAGGCGCTCGGCGTCGACTACATCGACGAGTCCGAGGTGCTGACCCCCGCCGACGAGGTCAACCACACCGACAAGTGGTCCTTCACCACCCCCTTCGTCTGCGGCGCCACCAACCTCGGCGAGGCCCTGCGCCGCATCTCCGAGGGCGCCGCCATGATCCGCTCCAAGGGCGAGGCCGGCACGGGCAACGTGGTGGAGGCCGTGCGTCACCTGCGCCAGATCAAGGGCGACATCGCGCGGCTGCGCGGCCTCGACAACCACGAGTTGTACGCGGCCGCCAAGGAGCTGCGCGCCTCCTACGAGCTGGTCAAGGAGGTCGCCGAGCTCGGCAAGCTGCCGGTCGTGCTGTTCTCGGCCGGCGGCGTCGCCACCCCGGCGGACGCCGCGCTGATGCGTCAACTCGGCGCCGAGGGTGTCTTCGTCGGCTCCGGCATCTTCAAGTCGGGCGACCCGGCCAAGCGCGCCGCCGCCATCGTCAAGGCCACCACCTTCCACGACGACCCCAAGGTCATCGCGGACGTCTCGCGCGGCCTCGGCGAGGCCATGGTCGGCATCAACATCGACGTGCTGCCCGAGGGCGAGCGCTACGCCTCCCGCGGCTGGTGAGCGGGGGATCGTGCACGTGACTTCCCCGGTCATCGGAGTCCTCGCCCTCCAGGGCGACGTCAGGGAGCACCTCGCCGCGCTCACCGCGGCCGGCGCCGAGGCGCGGCAGGTCCGCCGCCCGGCGGAGCTGGCCGCGGTCTCCGGCCTGGTCATCCCTGGCGGCGAGTCCACCACCATCTCCAAGCTGGCCGACGCCTTCGGGCTGCTCGAACCGCTGCGTGAGCGGGTGCGCGCGGGGATGCCGACCTATGGCTCCTGCGCCGGCATGATCATGCTCGCCGACAAGATCCTCGACCCCCGCTCGGGACAGGAGACCGTCGGCGGCATCGACATGATCGTGCGGCGTAACGCTTTCGGGCGGCAGAACGAGTCCTTCGAGGCGGCCATCGAGGTCGCCGGCGTCGCGGGCGGGCCGGTCGACGGCGTGTTCATCCGCGCCCCCTGGGTGGAGTCGCTGGGCGCCGCCGCGCGGTCCGTCGCCACCTTCGAGGGGCGCACCGTCGCCGTCCGCCAGGGCAACCTGCTGGCCACCGCGTTCCATCCGGAGCTCACCGGCGACCACCGGGTGCACGCGATGTTCGCCGACATGGTGCGCGCGGCGGGGTAGTCCGCGGCCGGTAGGATCACCACGTCGGGTTGAAGAATAGGTGACATCTCTGAAGGAGCAGCGCTGTGTCCGGCCACTCCAAGTGGGCAACCACCAAGCACAAGAAGGCCGTGATCGATGCCAAGCGTGGCAAGCTGTTCGCCAAGCTGATCAAGAACATCGAGGTCGCGGCCCGCACGGGCGGCGCGGACCCGGACGGTAACCCCACCCTCTTCGACGCCATCCAGAAGGCCAAGAAGAGCTCGGTGCCGAACAACAACATCGACCGGGCCGTCAAGCGCGGCGCCGGTCTGGAGGCGGGCGGCGCCGACTACCAGACGATCATGTACGAGGGCTACGGCCCCAACGGCGTCGCGGTCCTGATCGAGTGCCTGACGGACAACCGCAACCGTGCGGCCTCGGACGTCCGGGTCGCCATGACCCGCAACGGCGGCTCGATGGCCGATCCCGGCTCGGTCTCCTACCTGTTCAACCGCAAGGGCGTGGTGATCGTCCCCAAGAACGACCTCTCCGAGGACGACGTGCTCGGCGCCGTGCTGGACGCGGGGGCCGAGGAGGTCAACGACCTGGGCGAGTCCTTCGAGGTGGTCAGCGAGGCCGGCGACCTGGTCGCGGTGCGCACCGCCCTGCAGGACGCGGGCATCGACTACGACTCCGCCGAGGCGGGCTTCCTGCCCACCATGCAGGTCGAGCTCGACGAGGACGGGGCCCGGAAGATCTTCCGGCTGATCGACGCTCTCGAGGACAGCGACGACGTGCAGAACGTCTTCGCGAACTTCGACGTGGCGGACGACGTCATGGCCCGCGTCGAGGCCTGAGTCCCGCCTCGCGGGCCCGCGACCGGCGCGGGCCCGCCCGGTCCCACGGATTGTCAGTGCCGCCCGGTAGCCTCCCAGTCAACTGATCGGGCGTGCCTGATCGACCAGGGCGAACGAGGAGGGCCGGTGCGGGTACTTGGGGTCGACCCGGGGTTGACCCGCTGCGGGGTGGGCGTGGTGGACGGCACCGCGGGCCGCCCGCTGCGGATGGCCGCGGTGGGCGTGGTCCGCACCCCGGCGGAGGAGGAGACGGCGCGCCGTCTGGTCCTCATCGAGCGCGGCATAGAGGCCTGGTTGGACGAGCACCAACCCGAAGTCGTCGCCGTGGAGCGGGTGTTCAGCCAGCACAACGTCAGCACAGTGATGGGCACCGCGCAGGCGAGCGCCGTGGCGATGCTGTGCGCGGCCCGGCGTGGGCTGCCCGTCGCGCTGCACACCCCGAGCGAGGTCAAGGCGGCCGTCACCGGCAGCGGCCGGGCCGACAAGGCCCAGGTCGGGTCCATGGTGGTGCGGCTGCTGAGGCTCGACGCGATGCCCAAGCCCGCCGACGCCGCGGACGCCCTCGCGCTGGCCATCTGTCACATCTGGCGCGCCCCCGCGCAGAACCGTCTGCAGCGCGCGGTGGCCGCCGCCCGCCGGGGCCCCGTCCCGCCGAGTCCGAAGGGCATCTCCCCGTCATGATCGCCTCCGTCGCAGGGCCGGTCGCCGCCCTCGGCCCCGACACCGCGGTGGTCGAGGTGGGCGGCGTCGGCATCGCCGTCCACTGCACCCCCGGCACCCTGGCCGGCCTGCGGGTCGGCGAGCCGACCAGGCTCGCCACCTCGTTGGTCGTCAGGGAGGACTCGCTCACCCTCTACGGCTTCGCCGAGGAGGACGAGCGCACCGTCTTCGAGCTGCTGCAGACCGCGAGCGGCGTGGGCCCCCGGCTCGCCCAGGCCATGCTGGCCGTGCACTCGCCGGACGCGCTGCGGCGGGCGGTCGCCTCGGGGGACGAGAAGGCGCTCACCGCCGTGCCCGGCATCGGCAAGAAGGGCGCCCAGAAGCTGCTGCTCGACCTCAGGGACCGGCTCGGCGAGCCGGTCGGTCGGCCGGGCGCCCCGGCCGCCGTGGCCGCCGCCGGCTGGCGCGACGAGCTGCGGCAGGCGCTCGTCGGCCTCGGGTACGCGCCGCGCGAGGCGGAGCAGGCCGTCGAGGCGGTGACCCCGCTCGCCGAGGCGGACGGCGCCGAGCCCGCGCTGCCCCGGCTGCTGCGGTCCGCCCTGCAGAGCCTCAACCGCGCCAGATAGCGCGCGGCCCGGCCGGGAGCGACCGGGACCACCGCACCGAGACCACCCGCGTCGAGAGGGAAGACCGGCATGCCGCAGCAGCCGAGCTGGGACGAGGACACGAGCGACGGCGGTGAGCGCCTGGTCGGCGCCGCGGCCGACGGTGAGGACCTGGCGGTCGAGGCCGCGCTGCGCCCCAAGGACCTCGGCGAGTTCGTCGGCCAGACCCGGGTCCGCGAGCAGCTCGACCTGGTGCTGCGCGCCGCGCGGGCACGCGGCGGCACCGCCGACCACGTGCTGCTCTCCGGCGCCCCTGGGCTCGGCAAGACCACCCTCTCCATGATCATCGCGGCCGAGATGGGCGCCCCCATCCGGATCACCTCGGGCCCGGCCATCCAGCACGCCGGCGACCTGGCCGCCATCCTCTCCTCGCTCACCGAGGGCGAGGTGCTCTTCCTCGACGAGATCCACCGGATGTCGAGGCCGGCCGAGGAGATGCTGTACATGGCCATGGAGGACTTCCGCGTCGACGTCATCGTCGGCAAGGGGCCGGGGGCCACCGCCATCCCGTTGGAGCTGCCCCCCTTCACCCTGGTCGGCGCCACCACCAGGGCCGGCCTGCTGCCGCCGCCGTTGCGCGACCGGTTCGGCTTCACCGGGCACATGGAGTTCTACGCGCCGACCGAGCTCGAGCGGGTGCTGCACCGCTCGGCCGGGCTGCTCGGGGTCCACATGACCGACGAGGGGGCGGCCGAGATCGCCGGCCGCTCCCGGGGTACCCCCCGCATCGCCAACCGGCTGCTGCGCCGGGTGCGGGACTACGCGCAGGTGCGGGCGGACGGCGTGGTCACCCAGGAGGCCGCGGCCCGCGCCCTCGCGGTCTACGAGGTGGACGAGCGGGGTCTTGACCGCCTCGACCGCGCGGTGCTGCTCGCGCTGCTGAAGCTCTTCGGCGGGGGCCCTGTGGGCCTTGCCACGCTGGCCGTCGCGGTGGGGGAGGAGCGTGAGACAGTGGAGGAGGTGGCCGAGCCCTTCCTCGTCAGGGAGGGGCTGCTCGCCCGCACTCCGCGGGGCCGGGTGGCGACCCCGGCCGCCTGGCGTCATCTGGGCATGGAACCGCCCCAGCAACCCGCCTCGGGCGGACAAGAGGGATTGTTCGGGCCGTGAGGGCGCGGATTTCCCCTCTGGGAACTCCGATAGCATCCGAGGCGTTGTTCCCCCGGTGCAGCCTCGCCTAGACTCCGCCGATGCCGTCCGATTTCGAGGGCGGCATGCCCCCACCCCCGAAAAGCGGGCCGCGACAGCGGTCATACAAAGGAAATTTCTCCATCGTGGATATCGCGTTTCTGTTCCCTTTCATTCTGCTCATCGGCGTCATGTTCCTGATGACGCGCTCGGCCAAGAACCGGCAGCGTCAGGCCATGGAGATGCGGGACGCGATGGAGCCGGGCACCGGTGTGCGGACCATCGGCGGCATGTACGCCCAGGTCAAGGAAGTGCGTGACGACACCGTGCTCCTCGAGATCAACCCCGGTGTGCACGCCCTCTTCGCGAAGAACGCCATCGGCGCCGTGCTCGACGCCGACGAGTACGAGCGGATCGTCAACGGCGAGACCGAGGACGAGGAGACCCCCGTCGTCCCCGACGACGCCTCGTCGCTGATCGAGAGCGACGACGACGCCGGCGACGACCGGGTGGAGCTTGGCAAGGACGAGGCCAAGGACGACGCCAGGGCCGAGGCCAAGGCGGAGGAGTCCCGCAAGGACGACGGCGAGAGCGGCTCCAGGTCCGACAGCTGAGGGCGACGGCACCGGGCCGTCCGTCAGTCATCCCGCTGGACCGCGCGACGATCACCGGGCGCGCGGGTCGTTGGACAGAGAGAAGACGAGAAGGTGGCGACACCGAAGAAGGACCTCAGGTCCTCACGGAAGAGGGATCTCGGGTCCCGGGGAGCCCAGGGCAAGCCCGGGCGAGCCCTGTTCCTGATCGTGTTGATCATGGGTGGCCTCGTCGGGGGGATGTTCGCCTCCGGGCACACCACTCCCCGCCTGGGCATCGACCTCGCCGGCGGCACGAGCATCACGCTCTCCGCCGTGCCGGACGGTGACAATCCGGACGCGATCAACCCGACCAACCTGAACACCGCCGTCAGCATCATCGAGCGGCGGGTCAACGGTCTGGGCGTCTCGGAGGCCGAGGTCCAGACCCAGGGCGACCGGAACATCATCGTCAACATCCCCAGGGGCTCCGACGAGCAGCAGGCCAGGGACCAGGTGGGCACCACCGCCGAGCTCGGCTTCCGGCCCGTGCTGAGCGCCACCTCGGCGCAGCCGCTCCCCGAGGACACCGGGGAGACCGGCGACACCGGGGAGACCGGTGACTCGGCCGACACCGGTTCTGGCGACTCCGCCGACTCGGGCGAGAACCAGGACTCGGGTGAGTCCGCCGACTCGGGTGGGTCCCAGGACTCCGGTGACACCCAGGGGGAGTCGGGTGACTCCGCCGACGCGGACAGCACCGACCAGAGCCTCGCCCCCCTCGGCCAGGGCGGTTCCGCCACCACCGTGACCACCGCGTCCTACCGCGCCGCAGAGGACGACACCGGTGACGAGTCCGCCGACACCGGCGGCTCCGGTGAGTCCGAGGACCCGGCAGACTCGGGCGACAGCACCGAGACGGCCCCCGAGCAGCCGGCCGCCGACGAGGTCCAGGCCCAGCTCGACGCGCTCGACTGCACCACCGACGAGGCACGGCTCGAGGCCAGCCGGGCGGCCGGCCAGGCCAACGCGGACGAGCCCGTCGTCGCCTGCTACCCGGACCAGGACGCCAAGTACGCCCTCGGCCCGGTGGCCGTTCCCGGCACGGACGTGACCGACGCCAGCGCCGTCTACGACTCCCAGCGCGGGCAGGGCTGGATCGTCCAGATGGAGTTCAACGGCGCGGGCGCCGACAAGTTCGCCGACGTCACCGCCGACCTGGCCACGCAGGTCCAGCCGCAGAACCAGTTCGCCATCGTGCTGGACGGCGAGGTCGTCTCCGCGCCCAGCGTCTCCGAGCGCCTGGGCGGCGGCCGCGCCGAGATCTCCGGCAGCTTCAACCAGGAGACCGCCGAGGAGCTGGCGAACGTCCTGAAGTTCGGCGCGCTGCCGCTCAGCTTCGACGAGGCCAGCGTCTCCACGGTCTCCCCGACCCTCGGCGGCGAGCAGTTGGAGGCCGGCCTGATCGCGGGTGCCATCGGCCTCGCGCTCGTGGTGATCTACATGCTGGTCTACTACCGCGGCCTGTCGCTGATCGCGATCGCCAGCCTGATCGTCTCCACCATCCTGACCTACTCGCTCATGGCGCTCCTCGGCCCGGCCATCGGCTTCGCGCTGAACCTGCCGGCCGTCTGCGGTGCCATCGTGGCCATCGGCATCACGGCCGACTCGTTCATCGTGTACTTCGAGCGGATCAGGGACGAGGTCCGGGAGGGCCGCAGCCTGCGGCCCGCGGTGGAGCGCGCCTGGCCGCGGGCCCGGCGCACCATCCTGGTGTCCGACTTCGTCTCCTTCCTCGCCGCGGCCGTGCTCTTCGTGGTCACCGTCGGTAAGGTGCAGGGCTTCGCCTTCACCCTCGGCCTCACCACGGCGCTCGACGTGGTGGTCGTGTTCCTCTTCACCAAGCCGCTGATGACGCTGCTGGCCAGGAGGAAGTTCTTCTCCAGCGGGCAGAGCTGGTCGGGACTCGATCCCAAGCGGCTCGGTGCCCGCCCGCCCCTCCGCGGCGCGCGCCGCGGGCCCGCCCCCGTCCAGCCCGACGTGAAGGAGGCGTGACCATGTCACGGCTCGGCGATCTTGGAGCCCGGCTGTACCGCGGCGAGGTCGGCGTCGACTTCGTCGGTCGGCGCAAGACCTGGTACGCCGTCTCCATCCTGATCACCATCATGGCCTTCGCCGGCCTGATGACGCGGGGGCTCCACATGGGCGTGGAGTTCGAGGGCGGCGCGGTGTTCACCACCCCGGCCACCAACGTCTCCGTCGAGCAGGCCCGCGAGGTGGCCGAGGAGGCGTCCGGTGCCCCGGCGCTGGTGCAGACCCTCGGCGACGACGGATCGATGCGGATCCAGGTCAGCGGCCTGGACACCGACCAGTCCAACGTCACCAGGGAGGCCATCGCCGAGGAGCTCGGCATCTCGACCGACACCCTCAACGCCGAGGTCATCGGACCCAGCTGGGGCAACCAGATCGCCAACAAGGCGTGGCAGGGCCTGGGCATCTTCCTGGTGCTGGTGGTCATCTACCTCGCCATCGCCTTCGAGTGGCGGATGGCCCTGGCCGCGCTGATCGCCCTGATCCACGACCTCACCATCACCGTCGGCGTCTACGCCCTGGTGGGCTTCGAGGTCACCCCGGGCACGGTGATCGGCCTGCTGACCATCCTCGGTTACTCGCTCTACGACACGGTCGTCGTCTTCGACGGCCTCAAGGAGCAGACCAGGCACTTCACCAGGCAGACCCGCTACACCTACGCGGAGCTGGCCAACCGCAGCCTCAACGGCACCCTGGTGCGCTCCATCAACACCTCGGTGGTGGCCCTGCTCCCGGTGGCGGCGCTGCTCTTCATCGGTGGCGGCCTGCTGGGCGGCGGGATGCTCAACGACATCGCGCTCTCCCTCTTCGTCGGCCTCACCGCCGGTGCCTACTCCTCGATCGTGATCGCCACCCCGCTCGTCGCCGACTTCAAGATGCGCGAGGCGGAGGTCAGGGCCCAGGACAAGCGCGTGCTCGCCAAGCGCGCCAAGCGTGCCGAGGGCGGCGACGAAGACGGGCCGGAGGCCGAGGAGCACGGGAGCGCGTCGGAGTCGGCGGACGAGTCGGTGGAGCCCGCGGGCGACGACGAGCCGGCCGCGGTCGGCGCGCCCGCGCCGCGCGGCCCGCGCCGCCAGCCGGCGGCCCGTTCCCGCGGCCGTGGCCGGCCCTCGGGGAAGCGGCGGTGAGCCCGCAGGCCGAGGCTGGCCCAGCCGCGTCCTCCCGCCCCGCCCTGGCCGACCTGCTGCTCAGCCGCATCAGGGACGTGCCGGACTACCCGAAGCCGGGGATCGCCTTCAAGGACATCACCCCGCTGCTCGCCGACCCCGAGGCGTTCACCGCCCTCACCGACGAGCTCGCGGCGTTCTCCCTGGCCCAGGGGGCCACCAAGGTGGTCGGCCTGGAGGCCCGCGGCTTCATCCTCGCCGCCCCGGTCGCCGTCCGGGCCGGCATGGGCTTCGTGCCCGTCCGCAAGGCGGGCAAGCTGCCCGGCGCCACGCTCGCCCAGTCCTACGACCTGGAGTACGGCAGCGCGGAGATGGAGATCCACGCCGAGGACCTGAGCCCGGACGACCGGGTGCTGATCATCGACGACGTGCTGGCCACCGGCGGCACGGCCGAGGCCGCCATCCAGCTGATCCGCCGCACCGGCGCCCAGCTGGCCGGCCTGGCCGTGCTGATGGAGCTGACGTTCCTGCCGGGCCGCGAGCGGGTGACCGCCGCGCTGGGCGAGGCCCCCTACCAGGCCCTGCTCACGGTCTGACACACCCCCGTCACGCGCCCGGGTTCCGCCACCCAAGCGGAGCCCGGGCGCTGTCGCCTGTCCGGCGCGAGCCCGCGGCCGGACCTCGTTACCATGGCAGTCCGATCGTTCCCCGGCCGGACTCCGCCTAGGTCCCGTCGTGACCCGGGAGGACCGCTCCCTTTCCCGGCCGCCCATGGCGGGAAAGGGCCCGCTAAGGAGTGCCCTTGCCAGACGACGCCCAGCCGCTCACCTCGACTCAGCGGAAGAACTCGAAGCCGTCGACCCTCGGCTGGCGCGACGGCGACGACACCCGTGCCCAGCCGCCGGCCCCCCAGCCCACGGCCGCGGTCTCCGGCGTCTCGGGCCGCTCGGGCTCGTCCAACCGTGTGCGGGCCAGGCTCGCCCGGCTCGGCGTCCAGCGCTCCACCCCGTACAACCCGGTCCTGGAGCCGCTGCTGCGCGTCGTCCGGGCTAACGACCCCAAGGCCGACACTGCGGCGCTGCGCCAGATCGAGCGCGCCTACCAGGTCGCCGAGCGCTGGCACCGCGGCCAGAAGCGCAAGAGCGGCGACCCCTACATCACGCACCCGCTGGCCGTCACCACCATCCTGGCCGAGCTCGGCATGGACGCGGCGACGCTGATGGCCGGCCTGCTGCACGACACCGTCGAGGACACCGAGTACGGCCTCGACACCCTGCGTCGCGACTTCGGCGACCAGGTGGCGCTGCTCGTCGACGGCGTCACCAAGCTGGACAAGGTCAAGTTCGGCGAGGCCGCCCAGGCCGAGACCGTCCGCAAGATGGTCGTGGCCATGGCCAAGGACCCGCGGGTCCTGGTGATCAAGCTCGCGGACCGGCTGCACAACATGCGCACCATGCGCTTCCTCAAGCGCGAGAAGCAGGAGCAGAAGGCCCGCGAGACGCTGGAGATCTACGCTCCACTGGCCCATCGACTGGGGATGAACACCATCAAGTGGGAGCTGGAGGACCTGGCCTTCGCCATCCTCTACCCCAAGATGTACGACGAGATCGTGCGCCTCGTCGCCGAGCGCGCCCCCAAGCGCGACGAGTACCTGGCCACCGTGATCGACGAGGTCCAGGCCGACCTGCGCGGCGCCCGCATCAAGGCCACCGTCACGGGCCGGCCGAAGCACTACTACAGCGTGTACCAGAAGATGATCGTCCGCGGTCGCGACTTCGCCGAGATCTACGACCTGGTGGGCATCCGGGTCCTGGTCGACACGGTCCGTGACTGCTATGCGGCGCTCGGCACCGTGCACGCCCGGTGGAACCCGGTGCCCGGCCGGTTCAAGGACTACATCGCGATGCCCAAGTTCAACATGTACCAGTCGCTGCACACGACGGTCATAGGACCCGGCGGCAAGCCGGTCGAGCTGCAGATCCGCACCTTCGACATGCACCGGCGCGCCGAGTTCGGCATCGCGGCCCACTGGAAGTACAAGCAGCAGGCCGTCGCCGGCGCCTCCAAGGTGCGCTCCGACGCCCCCAAGAAGGGCGAGCGGCGCGGCGGGCGCAGCACCGTCGACGACATGGCCTGGCTGCGGCAGCTGCTCGACTGGCAGAAGGAGACCGAGGACCCCGGCGAGTTCCTGGAGTCGCTGCGTTTCGACCTCTCGCGCAACGAGGTCTTCGTCTTCACGCCCAAGGGCGACGTGATCGCCCTGCCGGCCGGCGCCACGCCGGTGGACTTCGCCTACGCGGTGCACACCGAGGTCGGCCACCGCACCATAGGCGCCAAGGTCAACGGCCGCCTGGTGCCGCTGGAGTCCACCCTGGACAACGGCGACACGGTCGAGATCTTCACCTCCAAGGCCGACGGCGCAGGACCGTCCCGCGACTGGCTGGGCTTCGTCAAGTCGCCCAGGGCGCGGAACAAGATCCGGGGCTGGTTCTCCAAGGAGCGCAGGGACGAGGCCATCGAGCAGGGCAAGGACTCCATCGCCCGCGCCGTGCGCAAGCAGAACCTGCCCATCCAGCACGTGCTCAGCGGCGACGCCCTGGTCACCCTGGCCCACGAGATGCGCTACCCGGACATCTCCTCGCTCTACGCCGCCATCGGCGAGGGCCATGTCTCGGCGCACAGCGTGGTGCAGAAGCTGGTCCAGGCGGTCGGCGGCGAGGAGGCGGCCAACGAGGACATCGCCGAGGCCGCGCCGCCCGTCCCGGCCCGCAGCAAGCGCCGCGCCAACGCCGACCCCGGCGTGGTGGTCAAGGGCGTCGACGACGTCTGGGTCAAGCTCGCCCGCTGCTGCACCCCGGTGCCCGGCGACCCGATCATCGGCTTCGTCACCCGGGGGAACGGCGTCTCGGTGCACCGCGCCGACTGCGTCAACGTGGACGAGCTGGCCAGGGAGCCCGAGCGGATCCTGGACGTGGAGTGGGCCCCCACCCAGTCATCGGTGTTCCTGGTGGCCATCCAGGTCGAGGCGCTCGACCGGTCCCGGCTGCTCTCCGACGTCACGCGGGTCCTCTCCGACCAGCACGTCAACATCCTGTCGGCCGCGGTGCAGACCTCGCGGGACCGGGTGGCCACCTCCCGGTTCACCTTCGAGATGGGCGACCCCAAGCACCTGGGCCACGTGCTGAAGGCGGTGCGTGGCGTGGAGGGCGTCTACGACGTCTACCGCGTCACCTCGCCCCGCCGCCCCTGAGCCGGCACACCGCACCCACACGACGACGGCGGCCGCCCGGGATCCCCCGGGCGGCCGCCGCGTTCACCGGCCCCGCGCCGCGCGTCAGCCGCCGAACTCGGCCAGGCCCTTCAGCGCCTGGTCGAGCAGGGCCTGGCGCCCGGCGAGCTCCTGCTCCAGCTTGTCCGCCTTGGCGGTGTTGCCCGCGGCCCTGGCCCGCTCCGCCTGCTCCCGCAGCCGGTCGACCGCGTCCTGGAGCTGGCCCGTGAGGCCGGCGGCCCGTGCCCGCGCCTCCGGGTTGGTGCGCCGCCACTCGGCCTCCTCGGCCTCCGAGACGGCCCGCTCCACCGCGCTCATCCGGCCCTCGATCCCGGCCCTGGCCTCCCGCGGCACGTGCCCGATGGCCTCCCACCGCTCGCCGATGGACCGCAGCGCCGCCCGGGCGGCCCGCAGGTCGGTGATCGGCAGCAGCTTCTCGGCCTCGGCGGCCAGCTCCTCCTTGCGCGCCAGGTTGTCCCGCTGCTCGGCGTCACGCTCCGCGAACGTCGCGCCCCTGGCCTGGAAGAACACGTCCTGCGCGGCCCGGAAACGGGCCCACAGGTCCTCCTCCGCCTCCCGCTGTGCCCGGCCGGCGGCCTTCCACTCCCGCATCAGCTCGCGGTAACGGGCCGCCGTCGGACCCCAGTCCGTCGAGTCGGAGAGCGCCTCGGCCTCGGCGATCAGCTTCTCCTTGCGCCGCCTGGTCTCCTCGCGCTGCGAGTCGAGGGAGGCGAAGTGCGCCTTGCGGCGCTTGGAGAAGGCGGAACGTGCCTGCGAGAAGCGGTGCCACAGCTCGTCGTCCGTCTTGCGGTCGAGCCGGGGCAGGCCCTTCCAGGTGTCGACCAGGCCGCGCAGCCGCTCGCCGGCCGACCGCCACTGCTCGCTGGCCGCGAGCTCCTCGGCCTCGGCGACCAGCGCCTCCTTGGCGGCCTTGGCCTCCTCCGACTGCCTGGCCCTGGCCGCCTTGCGCTCCTCCCGGCGCGCCGCGACCACGGTCTCCAACTCGTCGAGACGCCGCCCGAGCGACGCCAGGTCGCCCACCGCGTGCCCGGCGTCGACCTGCTCCCGAAGGTGGCCGATGGCCGTCGTGGCGTCCTTCGCGGACAGGTCCGTCGTCCTGACCCGGCGCTCCAGCAGGTCGATCTCCACCACGAGCCCGTCGAATTTGCGCTCGAAATAGGCCAGCGCCTCGTCCGGGGAACCGGCCTGCCAGGAGCCGACGACCCTCTCGCCATCGGCCGTCCGCACGTAAACGGTCCCCGTCTCGTCAACGCGGCCCCACGGCTCGCTGCTCACAGCGCCTCCTCGTTTGATGCCCACGGGGGAAGGTGACGCCCCCGGCATCGTCCACAGTTCTCGTCCGGTGAAACCGGCTGTCGGGCCCGCCTGACCGGCGAAGGGACCCTACACAACGCCAACATAGGCGACAGCCCGCCCGGCTGTCCGCACCTTGCCGGGCGGAAAATCGTCCCCGGACCCTCCCGACCTCGGGAAAGCCCCGGCTCAGCCCTCCTCGGCCGGCGCCACCGTGGCCTCGTCGATGACCACCGTCGCATAGGGGGCGGTGTTCCCCGTCGTCGGGTCGGGCGGGGCCGCGCCGGTCGCCGCGATGGTCTCCAGCACCTCCATGCCGCCGGTGATCGTGCCGAAGGGCGTGTAGTCGGGCGGCAGCTGGCTGTCCTCGTACACCAGGAAGAACTGGCTGCCGCCGGTGTCCCGCCCGCTGTCGGTCGAGGGGTCGTAGGTGTTGGCCATGGCCACCGTGCCGGCCGGGTAGACGCCGTCCGCCACCTCGGGGGAGTCCAGGTTCTCGTCCGGGATGGTGTATCCGGGGCCGCCCTGGCCGGTGCCGGTCGGGTCACCGCACTGCAGCACGTAGATCCCCTCGGTCACCAGCCGGTGGCAGGGGGAGTGGTCGAGGAATCCCTCACCGGCCAGGAACGCGAAGGAGTTCACCGTGCGCGGGGCGGCCGCGGCGTCCATGGTGATCTCGATGTCGCCACAGGTGGTGGCGAGCGTCATCACGTAGCTCGCCCCCTCGTCCACCGTCAGCTCCGGCTCGGCATCCCACTGCTCCTGGGACGGCTCGCCCTCGGCCGGCGCCGCGCACGGGTCCTCCGGCGGGTCGCTCGGCTCCGCCGTCGGCTCCGTGGTGGGCGCGTCGTCCGCGGCCTGGTCCGTGGTCTCGTCGTCCCCGCCCAGCATCACGAGCGCCGTGCCGCCGCCGGCGACCACGAGCACCAGCAACGCGCTCAGCAACACCCGCCGCCGGCGCGTCCTCCGCACCCTGTCGTGTCTGCGTTCCGCCTGTCGCTGCCACTTGGCCCGTGCCAGCTGCTTCCGCCGCTGATCCCTGCTGACCACCGCGCTCTCCTCCCACCAACCGGCCTGCCGTCAACTGGACTCGTGGGCGTCACCGTATACGGGTTCGCCCGCGCCGCACCGTCGCCGGTAGGCTCTTGACGCGAGGCGGCCCGCGCCCGACGACGGGTAACCGTGAAACGTGTAGCCGAAGACGCGTAACGACGACCTAAAGGACGACCGTGCTCATCGCTGGCTTCCCCGCCGGAGCCTGGGGGACGAACTGCTACCTGGTCGCCCCGGCGGCCGGTGAGGAATGCGTCATCATCGACCCCGGCCACCAGGCCGCGGCCGGCGTCGAGGAGACCGTCGCCAAGCACCGGCTCAAGCCCGTCGCCGTCGTCCTCACCCACGGCCACCTCGACCACGTGGCCTCGGTCGTCCCGGTCTGCGGCGCGCACGACGTGCCCGCCTGGCTGCACCCCGAGGACCGGTACATGCTCACCGACCCGGAGAAGGCGCTCGGCATGCGGATCGGCCAGCCGCTGCTCGGCGACCTCAGCGTCGGCGAGCCCGACGACCTGCGGGAGCTGACCGACGGGACCGAGCTGGAACTCGCCGGCCTCTCCTTCACCGTCGCGCACGCCCCCGGGCATACCAGGGGGTCGGTGACCTTCCGGATGCCCGAGCTGGCCGACGTGCCGTCGGTCCTCTTCTCGGGCGACCTGCTGTTCGCCGGCTCCATCGGACGCACCGACCTGCCCGGCGGTGACCACGCCGAGATCCTGCGGTCGCTGGCCCGTGTCTGCCTGCCGCTTGACGACTCGACCGTGGTGCTTTCCGGGCACGGCCCGCAGACCACCATCGGCCGCGAGCGCGCCACCAACCCGTTCCTCCGGGAGTTGGCCGCCGGCCAGGGGACCGCAGAGGCGGCACCCCCGCGACAAGGAATGTGAAGAACCACTCCGTGAGCACCTTCTCCGCCCCCAAGGGCACCTACGACCTGCTCCCGCCCGACTCCGCGACCTACCTCGCGGTGCGCGAGGCGCTCGCCGCGCCGCTGCGCCGCGCCGGCTACGGGTACGTCGAGACCCCCGGCTTCGAGCACGTCGAGCTCTTCTCCCGCGGCGTCGGCGAGTCGACCGACATCGTGACCAAGGAGATGTACACCCTCACCACCAAGGGCGGCGCCCAGCTCGCGTTGCGCCCCGAGGGCACCGCGTCCGTGCTGCGCGCCGCGCTCCAGGCCAACCTGCACCGGGCCGGCGGGCTGCCCGTCAAGCTCTGGTACTCAGGCTCCTACTACCGCTACGAGCGGCCGCAGGCCGGGCGTTACCGGCACTTCTCCCAGGTCGGCGCCGAGGCGCTGGGCGCCGAGGACCCGGCGCTCGACGCCGAACTGATCATCCTGGCCACCGACGCCTACCGCTCGCTCGGGCTCGGTGGCGTCCGACTGCTGCTGAACTCGCTCGGCGACCGCGAGTGCCGGCCCGCCTACCGGTCCGCCCTCCAGGAGTTCCTGCGCGGTCTCGACCTGGACGAGGACACCAGGGCCAGGATCGAGATCAACCCGCTGCGGGTACTCGACGACAAGCGCCCCGACGTCCAGCGTCAACTCGTCGGCGCGCCCATGATGCGTGATCACCTGTGCGAGGCGTGCAAGGAGTACCACGAGCGGGTGCGCGAGCTGCTGACCGCGGCGGGCGTCGCCTTCACCGACGACGAGCGGCTGGTCCGCGGCCTCGACTACTACACGAGGACCACCTTCGAGTTCGTGTACGACGGCCTCGGCGCCCAGTCGGCGGTCGGCGGCGGCGGGCGCTACGACGGCCTCTCGGAGATGATCGGCGGGCCGCCGCTGCCCTCGGTCGGCTGGGCGCTCGGCGTGGACCGCGTCGTGCTCGCGCTGCGCGCCGAGGGGGTGGCCCCGCCGCTGCCCGCCACCACCCAGGTCTTCGCGGTGCCCCTCGGCGAGCAGGCGAGGAACGAGCTGTTCGCGCTGGTCACCGAGTTGCGGCGGGCCGGCGTCGCGGCGGACTTCGCCTACGGCGGACGCGGGGTGAAGGCCGCCATGAAGGCCGCCAACCGCAGCGGGGCCCGGTTCGCCGTGGTCGCCGGCGAGCGTGACCTGGCCGAGGGCGTGGTCCAGCTCAAGGACCTGGAGAGCGGCGACCAGACGCCGGTGGCGCGCACCGAGATCGCCGCCGAGCTGGCACGCCGGCTCGCCTGAGCCTCCGCCCGGGACCTTCGCCTGTTGACGGCGGAGCGTGCACGGTGGGTCACTGGTGCAGAATGGACCGGTACCCGTGACCGAGCGGATGGGCGATATGGCTTCGGCAGTAGATGAGGTGCGGACCGGCCGGCCGGCCGCGCCGAACGACGAGCGGCAGGGCGTGGGCGCGAGGCGCGGCTTCGCGCTGCTGCTCGTCATCACCGGCTTCGCTGGCCTGCTGGCCTCCTGGGTGATCACCCTGGACAAGTTCCACCTCCTCGAGGATCCGAACTTCACGCCGGCCTGCAGCCTCAACCCCGTGATCTCCTGCGGCAGCATCATGGAGAGCGACCAGGCGTCGGCCTTCGGCTTCCCCAACCCGATGCTGGGGCTGGTGGCCTACGGCTCGGTGATCACCATCGGCATGGGGCTGCTGGCGGGCGCCCGCTACCGGCGCTGGTTCTGGCTCGGCCTCCAGGGCGGCACGCTCTTCGGCGTCGGCTTCTGCACCTGGCTCCAGTACCAGTCGCTGTACGAGATCAACGCGCTGTGCCTGTGGTGCTGCCTCGCCTGGGTCGCCACCATCGTCATGTTCTGGTATACGACCGTGCACAACGTCAGGGAGGGCGTCCTGCGGGTGCCGCGCGGCGTCCGCGCGACCCTGGAGGAGTTCCACTGGCTGTTGCCCGCAGTGCACGTCGGCATCATCGGCATGCTGATCCTGACCCGCTGGTGGGACTTCTGGACCAGCTGACCGCCGCCGCTGTCAGCGCGGTGGCTTAGGGTCGAGGGCGTGGATGCCGACCTGTTCACCGCGGCCGCCGAGGAGCGCGCCGAGCGGGAGCCCGCTGGCCGCCCGCTGGCGGTCCGGATGCGCCCGCGCACGCTCGACGAAGTCGTCGGCCAGCAGCACCTGCTGCGCCCTGGATCGCCGCTGCGTCGGCTGGTCGGCGAGGGCGGCGGTGGCCCCGCGGGACCCTCGTCGGTGATCCTCTGGGGGCCGCCGGGCACCGGGAAGACCACCCTGGCCCACGTGGTCAGCCAGGCCACGGACAAGCGGTTCACCGAGCTGTCGGCCATCACCGCCGGCGTCAAGGAGGTGCGCGCCGTGATCGACGGCGCGCGGCGCTCCTCGGGCGTCCTCGGCAAGGACACCGTCCTCTTCCTCGACGAGATCCACCGCTTCAGCAAGGCACAGCAGGACTCGCTGCTCCCGGCCGTGGAGAACCGCTGGGTCACGCTGATCGCCGCCACCACGGAGAACCCGTACTTCTCGGTGATCTCCCCGCTGCTCTCCCGCTCCCTGCTCCTCACTCTCGAGCCGCTCAGCGAGGACGACCTGCGCGGACTGCTGCGCCGCGCGGTGGCCGACGATCGCGGCCTGGCGGGCGCGGTCCGGCTCCCCGCGGACACCGAGGAGATGCTGCTGCGGATCGCCGGTGGGGACGCGCGCCGGGCCCTCACGGCCCTGGAGGCCGGCGCGGGCGCGGCACTCGCCAAGGGCGAGCAGGAGATCGCCCTGGCCACCCTGGAGACGGCCGTCGACCGGGCGGCCGTGAAGTACGACCGGGACGGCGACCAGCACTACGACGTGGCCAGCGCGCTGATCAAGTCCATCCGCGGCTCGGACGTGGACGCGGCGCTGCACTACCTGGCCAGGATGATCGAGGCCGGCGAGGACCCCAGGTTCATCGCCAGGCGGCTGATGATCTCCGCCAGCGAGGACATCGGCATGGCCGATCCGACCGCGCTGCCGACGGCGGTGGCCGCGGCCCAGGCGGTGGCCATGATCGGCTTCCCGGAGGCGGCGATCACCCTCGGCCACGCGACCATCGCGCTGGCCCTCGCCCCGAAGTCCAACGCCGCCGTGGTCGCCATCGGCGAGGCCCAGGCCGACGTCAGGGCCGGCCTCGCGGGGCCGGTCCCCGCGCATCTGCGGGACAGCCACTACGGTGGCGCCGGCAAGCTGGGGCACGGCGAGGGCTACGTGTACCCGCACGACGTCCCCGGCGGCATCGCCGCCCAGCAGTACGCGCCGGACGAGGTGCGCGACAAGCGGTACTACCGGCCGACGCGGCACGGGGCGGAGGCGCGCTACACGGAGATACTGGCGCGGGTGCGTGAGCGCCTCGACGGCCGCAGCGGTTGACGCTTCGCGGGTGCGAGGGCGCGCGGAGCGCGCCTGTGACCCGGGCTGGCGGCTGTGCCAGCCTGGCGGCCGTGCCGCGCCCACCCGCCCATCGGCGGGTGGGTGGGCGCGCCCGGCTGAGGGCTCCATGCCGTACGAGCGCGGCGAGATCGACCCCTACGGCCACGAGCGGTTCGCCGGCATCGGCAACCGGCTGGCC
>NZ_JBHXFJ010000004.1:185285-207889 GCF_042722465.1 Streptomyces sp. NPDC127098 | reverse complement strand
CCGGACCGCGGCCGCCGCCGGCCGGCTTCGCCGACCCCGCAGGCCGGGAAAGGGCGGGTGGGTGGGGGAAACCCGGCAGTCCCTACAGCGGCTTCACGAAGCAGCGGCTGTTGTCCGAGGCCCGGTACAGGCCGAACTTCTCGGCGTCCGGCACCAGCACGTAGCCGGCGCTGCGGTAGAGCGCGATCGCCTCCGGCTGTTCCGTGCCCGTCTCCAGCACCATCCGCTTCCGCCCGGCCGCCCTGGCGTCCTCCTCCAGGCGGGCCAGGATGATCCGCGAGAGGCCGCGGCCCCGCGCCTCCCGGACGACGAACATCCGCTTGATCTCGGCGTCGCCGTCCGCGTACCCCTCCTCGCTTGCCGCGTCCTGGGAGCGCCAGCCGCCGGTGGCGATCGGGCGGTCCCTCTCGTCGTAGGCCAGCAGATAGAGGCCACGCGGGGACACGAACATCTCGGGGTCGAGGGGGGTGATGTCCCCCTCGTCGCCGTACCGCTCCGCGTACTCCGCCTGCACCTCGTCGTTCAGCTTCACCGCGTCGGGGTGGTCGAAGCGCACGATGCGAATGTCCATGCAGGTCATAGTACGAATGCGACCCGCGTGGCACGGCTCACGTCCTACGATCCCCGCATGACGTCCCTCCACTACACCTGGCGCGGCGAGCTGACCCACGACGAGGTGGCGGCCCTGCACGCCGACGGCTTCGGCCCCGCGCCCGAGGGCGGCGACTGGCCGGGGCGGCTGCGTCGGCACAGCCTCGGCTGGGTGTGCGCGCGGCGGGCGGCGGACGGCCGGCTGGTCGGCTTCGTCAACGTCGCCTGGGACGGCGGCGCCCACGCCTTCCTCCTCGACACCGTCGTCGCCGCCGACCACCGCCGCCTCGGCGTGGCGGCCCGACTCGTGGCGCTCGCCGAGGCCGAGGCCAGGGCGGCCGGCTGCGACTGGCTGCACGTCGACTTCGAGGAGCACCTGCGCCCCTTCTACGTCGACGCCTGCGGCTTCCGCCCGACCGCAGCCGGCCTCATCCCACTCCGTGGCTGACCGGCGCGCCACCTGCGGGAGGCCACGGCTCCAGCCGCCGCCCCGGCCGGCCCCCTTCCCTATCGCGCGGTTTGTTACGGTCGTGCGGTGCAGCAGCTCACCGTGACCAGCGTCAACGTGAACGGCCTCCGCGCCGCGGCCAAGAAGGGCTACCTCCCCTGGCTCGCCGGCACGACGGCGGACGTCGTGTGCCTCCAGGAAGTGCGCGCCGAGGAGGCCCAGTTGCCGGCCGAGGTGGCCAGGCCGGCCGGCTGGCACGTGACCTACGCGCCGGCCGAGGCCAAGGGCAGGGCCGGCGTCGCGCTGCTGACCAGGCGGGAACCGGACGCGGTGCGGATCGGCTTCGACTGCGCCGAGTTCAAGGCGTCGGGCCGCTACCTGGAGGCCGACCTGCCGGGGCTCACGGTGGCCAGCCTCTACCTGCCGTCGGGCGAGGTCGGCACCGAGCGGCAGGACGAGAAGGAGCGCTTCATGGCCGCGTTCCTCCCCTACCTCGTCGACCTGCGCGGGCGCGCCGCCGCCGAGGGCCGCGAGGTGCTGGTCTGCGGCGACTGGAACATCGCGCACCGCGAGGCCGACCTCCGCAACTGGCGCGCCAACCGCACCAACTCCGGCTTCCTGCCGGAGGAGCGCGCCTGGCTCGACCGCGTCCTCGACCCGGCCGACGGCGGCTACACGGACGTGGTCAGGGCGCTCCACCCCGACCAGGAGGGCCCCTACTCGTGGTGGTCCTACCGCGGCCGGGCCTTCGACAACGACACCGGCTGGCGCATCGACTACCAGCTCGCCACGCCGGGCCTGGCCGCCCGCGCCGTCAAGGCACACGTGGAGCGGGCCGCCACCCACGCCGAGCGCTGGAGCGACCACGCGCCGGTGACCGTCACCTACGAGCGGTAGCCCGGGGGCGCACGCTCAGGCGTCGTCCGGGAGGACGCCGCCCGGCGTGCCGCGGACCACGTCGGCGGTCAACTCGCGCACCTGGTCGGCGGACACGGGGACACTGGGGGTTTCGAGGAACCAGCGGAACGCCTCGTCGCGGTTGAGACCCGGCGGCCGTTCCGCCGGGAAGTAGGGCCGGCCGTAGACCGGGGTGCCCGGCTCGGAGCGCCAACTGTCGGCGAGGGCGCCGATGTCGACCGCGTCGTAACCGAGGGCGTCGAGCAGCTCGGCCACCTCGTCCTTGGCCTCCGGGTCGTCGCCGGCGATCGGCAGGGCGCTGCGGTCGGGGGCGCCGGCGGGCCTGGCGAGGGTGAGCAGGCTCTGGAACGAGATGTTGTTGAACGCCTTGACCAGGCGGGAACCGACCAGGTGCCCGCGCACCAGCTCGCTGGAGGTCACCGCCTGGGCGTCCAGTTCGCCGATGCGGCCGTCGCGCTCCGGGTAGTAGTTCATGGTGTCGATCACGACCTTGCCGACCAACTCCGTGGTGGGCAACTGCTCGTGGGCGTGCAGCGGGACGGCGACCACGACCAGGTCGCCGGCCAGGGCGGCCTCGGCCGGGGTGGCGGCGCGGGCCCGGGCGCCGAGGTCGGCGACGAGGTCGGTGAGCGTCTCGGGGTCGCGCGAGTTGCTGAGGACGACGTCCAGGCCCGCCGCGACGGCGAGGCGGGCCACGGTGCCGCCGATCATGCCGGCGCCGATCAGTCCGATGGTCTTGGTCACGGTGTCAGGCCCTCCCACTCGTCGACGGACACCTGACACCTGCCCGCCGGCGGGCCCTCCGACTCGGCCCTCGTCAGGGGCCGGCGATCAGCCGCAGGTCGGGGACCGTGCCGAGGGTGGCGTGGGCGAGCGCCTCGGCGGCCGTCGGCCCGCCGGTGTAGCCGACGACCGGCATCCCGGCGGCCAGGGCCGCGTCGACGCCGGCCGGGCTGTCCTCGACCACCAGGCAGCGGGCCGGCTTCACGCCCGACGCCCGGGCGGCGTGCAGGAACAGGTCGGGGGCCGGCTTGCCGCGCGGCACGTCGTCGGCGCTGAAGATCCGCCCCGCGAACCGCGGCAACAGGCCGCTGTGGCCGAGCGAGTGCCGGATCCTGGCGTGGCTCCCGCTGGACGCGACGCAGTACGGGAGGGCGCGGGCGTCGAGCGCGTCGAGGAGTTCGCCGACGCCCGGCATGGTGTGCGGCCTGGCGGCGAACGCGGCGCTGACCCGGTCCCGGTAGTCGGTCAGCCAGTCGGGTCCCACGGGGCGGGTGGCGTGCGCCCGCACCTGCTCGTACAGGTACGCCTCGGGGCGGCCGAGGAAGCGCCGCCGCACCTCGTCCGGGGTGAGCGGCCAGCCCACCTCGCCGGTCATCTCGGAGACCACGGCGGGCCCCAGGGTCTCGGTGTCCACCAGCACGCCGTCGCAGTCGAGGACGACGAGGTCGACGCCGGCCAGCGGCGAACGTCCGTCGCGCGGCGGTTCCCCTCGCGCGTCTCCGTCCACGCGGCGAGGCGTGCGCGGCGCCGTCGTCGGCCCGGCTGCCGCGGGTGCGTCGCTCATCGGGCGCCCGCCGACTTCAGCGAGACCAACGCGGCGTCCACCACGGCCTCGACCGTCATGCCCTTGGCGGCCAGCGCGTCGGCGGCGGGGGCCGAGAGGCCGTAGTCGTCGATGGTCACCGTGGTGCCGTGCGCGCCGAGCAGGTCGTGCCAGCCGAAGGCGGTGGCGGCCTCCACCACCACCCGGGCGCGGACGGCCGGCGGCAGCACCGCGTCGCGGTAGGCGGCGTCCTGGGCCAGGAACCAGTCCTTGCTCGGCACGGACACCACCCGGGCCGAGACGCCGCGCGCCGCCAGCGCCTCGCGGGCGGCCAGCGCCAGCGCGACCTCGCTGCCGCTGGCCAGCAGCAGCACCTCGTCGCCCTCGGCCGCCACGTAGGCGCCGCGGGCCACGCCCTCGCGGACGGCTTCGGCGGGCGTCGGCAGCACCGGCAGGCCCTGCCGGGCCAGCACCAGGCCGACCGGGCCCTGGTGGCCGAGCGCGGCGAGCCAGGCGGCGGCGGTCTCGGTGGCGTCGGCGGGGCGGACCACGGCGAGGCCCGGCATGGCGCGCAGTGACGCCAGGTGCTCGACGGGCTGGTGGGTGGGGCCGTCGGCGCCGAGCGCGACGGAGTCGTGGGACCAGACGTGGACGACGGGCAGCCGCATCAGCGCGGCGAGCCGCAGCGCGGGCCGCTGGTAGTCGCTGAACACCAGGAAGGTGCCGGCGAAGGGGGTGTCGTAGCCGACGAGGGCGATGCCGTTGAGGGCCGCGGCCATGGCGTGTTCCCGCACGCCCCAGTGGACGGTGCGGCCCGCCGGCTCCTCGGGGAGGAAGGAGCCGCCGTCCTTGATGGTGGTGCGGTTGGAGTCGCCCAGGTCGGCCGAGCCGCCCCACAGTCGGGGCAGCGCGGCGGCCAGCGCCTGGATGACGGCGCTCGACGCGTCGCGGGGCGCGAGGGACGCGCCGGGCTCGAACTCGGGGAGGGCGGCGGCGATCTCGGCGCGGGTGGGGCGGGCCACGGCGGCCTCCCGGGCGGCGGCCCGCTCGGGGTGGGCGGCGCGCCAGGCGTCGAGCGCCTCGTCCCAGGCGCGGTGCAGGGCGGCGCCGCGCTCGCGGGCGCGGCGGGTGTGGGCGCGCACCTCGGGCGGGACGGTGAACGGGGCGAGGGCCACGCCGAGCCGCCGCTTGGTGGCGGCGACCTCGTCGGCGCCGAGCGGGGCGCCGTGCGCGGCGGGGGTGTCGACGGCGTGCGGGGCGGGCCAGGCTATCCGCGACCTGAGGACGACGAGGGTGGGCCGGCCGCGTTCGGCGCGGGCCGCGGTGAGGGCGGCGTCCAGGGCGTCGCTGTCGACGTCGCCGTCCTCGGCGAGCCCGACCTGTCGCACGGCCCAGCCCTGGGCGGCGAAGCGGGCGGCGGTGTCCTCGCGGGTGGCGAGGTCCGTCGAGCCCTCGATCTGGATGCGGTTGTCGTCCCAGACGACGACGAGGTTGTCGAGCCGGTGGCGGCCGGCGAGGGCGCCGGCCTCGTAGGAGACGCCCTCCTGGAGGTCGCCGTCGGAGGCCAGCACCCACACGGTGCGGTCGGTCGCCTCGGGGGCGGCGCCGGCGAGGCGGGCGGCGTCCCGCCGGAGCGCCATGGCCATGCCGACGGCGGTGGCGACGCCCTGGCCCAGCGGCCCGGTGGTCATCTCCACGCCCGCGGTGTGCCGGTACTCGGGGTGCCCCGGGGTGCGGGAGTCGAGGCGGCGGAAGCGGCGCAGCTCGTCGAGGTCCAGGTCGTAGCCGGTGAGGTGGAGTTGGGTGTACAGCAGGATGCTGGCGTGGCCGCAGGAGAGCACGAAGCGGTCGCGGCCCTCCCAGTCGGGGTCGGCCGGGTCGTGCCGCAGGTGGCGCTGGAACAGCAGGTGGGCGACCGGCGCCAGGGCCATCGCCGTGCCGGGGTGCCCGGAGCCGGCGGCCTCCACGGCGTCCATGGCCAGGGCGCGGGCCACCGCGACCGCCTGACGGTCCGTCGGGCCCAGTGCGGGTTCGGTCACGGCTGGGATCACTGCGGTCACGGCGGGCTCCTCTGCGAGCGGGCGAGATCGGGCGAGATTTCGGGCGAGATGGCGCCGGCCTCGCCGATAGGTCATGTCGTCATGATGACTCGCCTCAACGTAACGCATCCCCGCCGGCCGCCACCATTGCCCCATTTACCCCTTTTATTCAGGGTTGGTTGCGGCGATCTGCCCCCGTTCCGGAAGCTCTCACCGAGCAGTACGGTTACCTGGAGGCGACCTATTGACGTCGTTCGGGTTTCTAGTCATCATGACGTCTCGACGACACGTACTCAGCGAGGAGGCGGCGATGGCCGAGCACAAGTACGCCCAGGTGCGCGACCATCTGCTGCGCCGGGTCAGCGGGCTGCCGGTCGGCGGTCAGCTGCCGCCGGAGTCCGTGCTCTGCGAGGAGTACGCGGTGAGCCGCATCACACTGCGGCGGGCCGTCGACGAGCTGGTCAACGACGGGCACCTGATCCGTCAGCACGGCAAGGGCACCTTCGTCACCCGCCCCCGCTACGCGCTCAAGCACCGCGAGCGGTTCGTCAGCGAGGTCACCGGCTTCTTCACGCAGATGACCCGCCAGGGCCACACCGTCACCTCGGAGGTCCTGGTGCAGAAGCCGATGCGGGCCGGCGCCCGGCTCGCGTCGGCGCTGGACGTCTCGCCGGCCACCTCCGTGATCCGCCTGGAGCGGCTGCGCCGGGTCAACGGCCGGATCCACCACCTCGCCGAGTCGTTCGTGGAGGAGGAGCGCTTCCCCGACGTGCTGACGTCGGACTTCACCGCCACGTCCCTGTACGCCTACCTGCGGGCGCACCACGACGTGGTGCTCACCAGGAACGAGATCGTCGTCGGCCTGCACGAGTGCGACGGGCGGGAGGCCGGCCTGCTCGACGTGCCGGCCGGCTCGGCGCTGCTGCTGGCGACCTCCCGGGTCTTCGACCTCAACCGGCGGCCCGTGATCCACGGGACGTCCAAGTTCCTGCCCGAGAGCGCCGAGCTGTCGTTCGACATCATCGCCGACGCCGAGTAGCACGGCCCCGCACCACCAGAGAGACCGCAATGACAAGCACCAAGCTCAGCGACCTGCTCACCGAGGAGAAGATACGTTTCTCCGCCGACCGTCTCGGCTGGCGCGAGGCGGTGACCCAGGTCGCGGCGCCGCTGCTGGAGGCCGGGGACATCACCCCCGACTACCTGGCCGCCATGATCGAGTCCATCGAGGCCGGCGGCACCTACATCGACCTCGGCTTCGGCATCGCCCTGGCCCACGCCCGCCCCGAGCGGGGCGCGGTCCGCACGGCCATCTCGATGCTGCGCCTCGAGGAGCCGGCGCCGCTGCTCGACAAGACCGAGCACGCCGTGGACCTCTACTTCTGCTTCGCCGCGGTGGACGCGCACGCGCACACGCTGGCGATGGCCTCCCTGGCCCGCATGTTGTCGGACACCGACACCCGTGAGGCGCTGCGCGCCGCCCGGTCGGCCGCCGACGTCACCAAGCTCATCAGCGAATTCGAGGAGACGAGATGAAATTCCTGGCGATGTGCAGCACCGGCCTCGGCAGCAGCTTCATGGTCCACATGAACATCGACGAGGTCCTGGCCGAGCTCGGCATCAGCGGCGTCGAGGTCGACCACTCCGACATCGGTTCCGCCAGCCCGGCGAGCGCCGACGTGTTCTTCGTGGCCAAGGACCTGGAGGACGCGGCCGCCGGCCTCGGCGACGTGGTGGTGCTGAACAGCATCATCGACCGCGAGGAGCTGCGCGAGGCCGTGAAGGCCGCGGCCGTCCGCAAGGGCCTGCTCTGACCTCCTGACCCCCGCCCCCGCTTACCAAGCAAGGAACGTCTGTCCGCTGCCGACGTCACCTGCATCGCGACCCAGAACCACCAGTCGTGCCGTGGAAAGGCGTTGACCAGTGAACAGCTTTCTGAACACCCTCGTGGACATATTCCGCGAGCCCTCCGTCATCATCGGCCTGATCGCCCTGCTCGGCCTGGTCCTCCAGCGCAAGTCGTTCTCCGACACCCTCAAGGGCACGGTCAAGGCCTTCGTCGGCTTCCTGGTGCTGGCCGCCGGCGCCGGCGTGGTCTCCGGGGCGCTGACCCCGTTCGGCGACATGTTCCAGCACGCCTTCGACGTGCAGGGCGTGGTGCCCAACAACGAGGCCATCGTCGGGACGGTCCTCACCGACTTCGGCACCCAGGCCGCGTTGATCTTCTTCTTCGGCATGGTGGTGAACGTGCTGCTGGCGCGCTTCACGCAGCTGAAGTACATCTACATGTCCGGCCATGTGGCGCTCTACCTGGCGGCCATGATCGCCGTGATCCTGATGGCCAACGGCTTCGAGTCCTGGCAGGCCGTGCTGTGGGGCTCGCTGGCGCAGGGCATCGTCACCACCGTCTCGCCGGCGCTGGTGCAGCCGTGGATGCGGCGGGTCACCAAGCAGGACAACGTGGCGCTCGGCCACACCGGCGGTTTCGGCATCGCCACCAGCGGCCTGGTCGCCAAGCTCACCAAGGGCGACCCGAAGCAGTCGACCGAGGACCTGAAGATCCCCTCGGGCCTCGGCTTCCTGCGGGACACCACGGTGGTCATCGCCGTCTCCATGGGCGTCATCTACCTGCTGGTCACGCTGATCGCCGGCCCCGGCTACGTGGAGAGCGAGCTGAGCGGCGGACAGTGGTTCCTGATCTGGGCGATCATGCAGGCCGGCATGTTCGCGGCCGGCGTGACCGTCATCCTGGCCGGTGTCCGGATGGTGCTCGCCGAGATCATCCCCGCCTTCAAGGGCATCTCGCAGAAGCTGGTCCCCAACGCCAAGCCCGCCCTGGACGTCCCGATCGTCTTCACCTTCGCGCCGAACGCCGTGCTCGTCGGCTTCCTGGCCAGCTTCGCCGCCGGCCTGATCGGCATGGGCGTGCTGGCGGCCGTCGGCGGCACGATCATCATCCCGGGCATCGTGGCCCACTTCATGACCGGCGGCGCCTCCGGCGTCATCGGCAACGCGGTCGGCGGCCGGCGCGGCGCGGTGCTCGGCGCCGCGGCCAACGGCCTGCTGATCACCTTCCTGCCGCTGCTGGTCCTGCCCCGCCTCGGCGACGTGGGCCTGGCCAACTCCACCTTCTCGGACGCCGACTTCGGGGTCTCCGGCTTCCTGGTGGGCAACGCGGCGAACTGGGGCCAGGCCGCGGTGATCGTGCTGGTCCTCGCCTCGCTCGTCGGCCTGTTCGTCGGCAGCGCCATCGCCTCCCGCCGCCAGGCGACACGCGCCGCACTCGCGGCGGACACCGCGCCCGAACAGGAGCCGCAGCCGACCTCCTGACCCGCGGTTTCCCCGGCCCGGCCCGTACGGTGAGAACCGTACGGGCCCGCCGTCCGCTGGAGGACACCGATGTTCGACCCCCGCGACCTCCGACTCCCCGTCGTCCAGGCCCCGTTGGCCGGCGGCCCGGGCACGCCCGAGCTGGCGGCCGCAGTGGCGGAGGCCGGCGGGCTCGGCTTCCTCGCCGCCGGCTACCGGACGGCGGACGGGCTCGGCGAGCAGATCGGCGCGACCAGGGCCCGCACCACCGGGCCCTTCGGCGTCAACGTCTTCGTCCCCCGCCCCGTCCCCGACCCGGCCGGCGCCGAGCGCTACCGCGCCGAACTGGCGGACGAGGCCGCGCGGTACGGCGTCGCGCTGCCCGACCCCGACCCGGCGGACACCGACGACTGGGACGCCAAGCTGCGGCTGCTCATCGACGACCCGGTCCCCGTCGTCTCCTTCACCTTCGGCCCGCCGCCGGCCCGGGTGGTCTCGGCGCTGCGGGCGGCCGGCAGCTGGGTGATCGCCACCGTCACCACCCGGGACGAGGCCCGCGAGGCGGCGGCGCTCGGCGTGCACGCGCTGTGCGTGCAGGGCCCGGAGGCCGGCGGCCACCGCGGCACGTTCGACCCGGCGGCCGACCCGGACCCCACCCCGCTGGCGGCCCTGCTCCCGGCGGTCCGCGCCGTCACCGCGCTGCCGCTGATCGCCGCCGGCGGCCTGACCACCCGCCGCGACGTGGCGGCGGCCCTGGCCGCCGGCGCGGTGGCGGCCCAGGCGGGCACCGCCTACCTCCGCTCCCCCGAGGCCGGCACCTCGCCGCCCTACCGGGCGGCCCTGGCCGACCCGGCGTTCGACGCCACGGTCGTGACCCGCGCGTTCACCGGCCGCCCGGCGCGCGGGCTGCGCAACCGGTTCATCGACGCGCACGACGCCGCGGCGCCGGCCGCGTACCCGCTGCTCCACCAGCTGACCAGGCCGCTGCGCGCGGCGGCCGCGGCGGCCGGCGACCCGCACGCGCTGAGCCTGTGGGCCGGCACCGGCCACCGCCACGCGACGGCAGAGCCTGCCGCGGACGTCACCCGCCGGCTGGCCGCCGGCTGACGCCCTCGCTCGGGCCGAGGCGGTGCGGGACGCGGACGGCGAGCAGCGCCACGTCGTCGTCGTTGCCCGGCGCGCGGGCCCGCCTCAGTAGCTTGTCGGTGAACGACTCCAGGGGGCGGTGGGCCAGGGCCGCGGCCTCCCGTCGGAGCCGGTACAGGCCCTCGTCGATCGAGCGGCTCGGTGACTCGACGAGGCCGTCCGTGAAGAACAGCAGGGTGGAACCGGGCGGCAGCGTCGCCGTCGCGTCGGTCCTGGCCTGGTCGGGCGCGACGCCCAGCAGCACGCCGTGACCACCGGTCAGGGACTGGACGATGCCGTCGTGGGTGACCAGCAGGGGCGGCGGGTGGCCCGCGTTGGTCCAGGACAGTTCGTAGCGCTCCTTGTCGGTGAGTTCGAGACGGGCGAAGATCATGGTGGCCATGGAGACCTCGGCGATGTGCGAGGCCGCCTCGTCGAGCTGCTCGACGATCGCGCTCGGTGGTCTCCGCCGGCCCCACGCGAAGGCGCGGAGCATGTTGCGCAGCTGCGCCATGCCCGCCGCGGCGTCGAGATCGTGCCCGACGACGTCCCCGATGACCAGGGCCGTGGCACCGTCGGCCAGCGCGAAGACGTCGTACCAGTCGCCGCCCACCTGCGAGGCGTCGCTCGCGGGCGCGTACCGGGCGGTCATCTCCAGGGCGGGTACGTACGGCATCTGGGGCAGCAGGTGGCGCTGCATGGTCTCCGCCACCCGGCGCTGCCCCTGGTAGAGCCGGGCGTTCTCCACGGCGATGCCGGCGCGGCGCGCGATGTCCTCGAGCAGCGCGATGTCGCCCGCCGTGAACCGCTCCGGCTGCTCGGAGCGGCCCAGGGTGAGGGCCCCCATGACCTCCCGCGGACCGCGGATCGGCGCGATGACGGCCGAGTGCATGCCGGTCTCCGCGAAAAGCCGGCGTTGTTCGACGGCGATGCCCGAGTCCGGGGGCCCCTGGTAGGTCTCGGGGCCGGCCACCGCGGAGGCGGCCCCGCGCAGCGCCCTGGACAGCGGCATCGGAGACTCCTCCGGCACCGGCGGCATCGCCCCCTCGAGGTCCTCCCGCCTGACCACCTCATCGTCCTCCACGTGCGCGACGGCGAAGCGCCACGCCTCGTCACGTTCGGTGATCAGGTCGACGACGGCCCAGTCCGCGAGACGGGGCAGCACGAGGTCCACCAGGCGCTCCAGCGTCTCGTTCACCTCCAGCCTGGCGGCGGCCAGCACCGTCGTCGCCTCGGCCAGCAGCGCCAGCCGCTCCAGCTCCGTGATCGGCGCGCCGGCGCCCCACAGCCGGGAGCTGGGCTGCGCGGCGCTCTCGGCGTGGAAGAGCACCAGGGTGGCACGCTCGGCGTCGCCCGACTCATACGGTGTGGCCACCCAGGAGACCCGCATCAGCGAGCCGTCACCGCGTTCGACCCACTCCCCGGTCGTCTGCTCCGTTCTCCCGGCGATGATGGCCTTGCGCAACCTGCACTGGGCCCGTGGCAACGTCCCGCCCTGCCCGTCGCGGTGCAGCAGGTCGTGCGCGTCCTGTCCGACCATCTCCGCCGCCGGGCGGCCCAGCAGGCGCTCGGACCACGTGTTGACGGCGAGGATGTTGCCACTGCCGTCCAGCAGGTGGGCGCCGGCCGCCAGGCCGTCCAGGCCGATGGCGGGCCCGCCCCGGGGCCCGCCCGGTGGCCGCCCGCCGGTCGTCCCCTCGGGTTCCACCACCTGCCGTCTCCTCGTGCCCGGTCGCCGCGTCGTCCGGCCCCGAGTTCCCGCGCCGGGGCGGCTGACACCGGGTTCAGGCGATCGATCCGACGCGGCCCCGCCCGGCGGGCTCGCAGCCCGGCGGGACGGTGGCCCGCAGCTCGCGCGCCAGGGCCCGCACGGCGGTCGACCCGGCCAGCTCCCGGGTGGTGACGTAGCCGACCCGGCGGGTCGGGCGCCCGGGCCCCAGGTCGGTGATCCCGACCGAGTCCGGCGCCTCGGCCAGGGCGAGCGCCGGCATGATCGCCATCCCGTGGCCGCCGCTCACCAGGGAGAGCACCGCGCCGTCGTCCTCCGCCTCGACGGTCGCCCGCGGGATCCAGTCCTGCGCCGCCCACCAGGCACGGGTGTACGAGCCGCAGTTCTCGGCCCAGTCGACCAGCGGCAGCGAGCGCGGGGCGGCGTGGCCCGCCGGGTGCGCCAGGGCGTACGGCTCCTCGAAGAGCCCGCCCGCGACCACCCCGGATGGCAGCGGCGTCGTCCCGCCCAGCGTGGCGATGCCGAGGTCGGCCCGCCCGTCGGCCACCTCGCCCGCGGTGCCAGGCCCCACCTCGCGGACGATCCGCACCCGCGGCTCGATGCCCGGGTGCCGGTCGCGCAGCCGCCGCAGGACGGGCGGCAGCAGGTGCAGGGCGACGCTGCGGAAGGCCACGATCCGCAGCGTCCCGCCCACCTCGCCCGCTTGGCCCGCCTCGCCCGCCTTGCCCGCCTTGCCCGCTTGGGCCGCGCCGCGCGCCTCGGCCGTCAGCACGTCCAGCAGCCGCAGCACCCGGCGGGCGTGCGCGACGGCCGTGGCGCCGGCGGGAGTGGGGCGGGCGCCGGCCCGGCCGCGTTCGAAGAGAACGGCGCCGATCTTGCGCTCGCTGCCGCGCACCGAGTGGGAGACGGCGGACTGGGTGAGGCCGAGCGCCCCGGCCGCGGCAGAGAAGCCGCCGGCCTCCGCGACCGCCACCAGGACGCGCAGTTCGTGCGGGGCGAGATCGGAGTCGGTCGTGCGGGCCACGCGGCGGTCGTCGAGAAGAGCCTGCGCGTCGAGGGCTTCCTGGTCAGCAACCACCTGCGTCTCCAGGAGGAGTTGTACGAGTTCGCGGTGCCGCACCTGGTGAGCGGCCGGCTCCCCCTGGACGAGACGGTGGTCGACGGCTTCGAGCACGTCGTGGACGCGTTCCTCGGCATGCTGCGCGGCGAGAACATCGGCAAGATCATCGTCCGCGACCGCTCGGCGGCGGCGAGCCGATAACCGTACTGCACCGTGCAGTGCAACAAGTACACCATCCGGTGTACCCTCACCCTCATGTCAGGCTACCCAGAGCCCCGCTACCACGGGGAGACCGGCCAGGTCAGCGCGTTCCACCGCCCGGCGAGCGCCGGGCCCGACCTCGTCTCGTCCTCCGGGATGAAGACCTTCTACCTGGCCACCGGCAAGCCCGCCGGCAAGCGGCTCTCGGCGCCCACGGGCGGCGAGTTCGGGCTCTACCACGTCGTGGACCTGGTCCCCGGCGCCGGCACCGGCACGCACTTCCACCGGACGATGTCCGAGTCGTTCTTCGTCACCTCGGGCTCGCTGCGGGTCTTCGACGGCGAACGCTGGGTCGACGCGCCCCGGAACGACTTCCTCTACGTGCCGCCCGGCGGCCTGCACGCCTTCGCCAACGAGTCCGACGAGCCCGTCTCGTTCCTGATGCTGTTCACGCCGGGGGCGCCGCGCGAGGGCTACTTCGAGCACGTGGCAGAGGTGGCCGGCCTCAGCCAGCGGGAGCGCGAGGACTTCTTCCTGGCGCACGACAGCTACTTCACCGAGCCACGGGACCAGGGCCCCCGACCGGACGGACGCGATGAGTAGCCCGCGGCCCGAGAAGCGGCGGGCGATCACCGAGGCCGCGCGCCGTGTCTTCGGCACCGAGGGCTACGCCCGGGCGGCCGTCGACGCCATCGCCGCCGAGGCCGGGGTGTCCAAGCGGACGGTCTACAACCACTTCCGCGACAAGGAGGACCTCTTCCTCTCGGTCGCGCTGGAGGGCGGCCACGAGGTCACCGCCGCCATCGCCCGCCTGCTGGAGAAACACCTCCGCAAGATCGTGGACGTGACGGAGGACCTGACGGCCTTCGCGCTGGAACGGGTCGCGGCCGTCTGGGAGTTCCCCGACCACTTCGCGCTGGTCCGCACGATCGAGGCCGAGGCGGCGCGGATACCCCGCCCGGTCCTCGACGCCTGGATCGAGGCCGGCCCGCAGACGGCGCACCTCCGCCTCGCGCCCTACCTCGCCGGCATGGCCGACCGCGGCCTCCTCAGTCTCGGCGACGCCACCGCGGAGTTGGCGGCCGACCACTTCAACCTGCTCACCGTGGTGAACGTGAACCAGCGCACCTTCTACGGCGCGGTCCCGCTCCCCGAGGACGAGGTGACCGAGACGGTGACCACCGGCGTCCGCACCTTCCTCCGGCTGTACGGGCCGCCGTGACGGGTCGCGCCGCGTGCGCCGCCCTCGCACGTCGTCCACCAAACGGGTGCCGGAGCATTTCGCTGTCTCCCTGTACATTCCACCCTTTGCCCGCAAGGCTGCCAAGCGCGCCATAAGGCGTGTCTTCGACACAAGGGGGAATTCGCATGGGCCTGCTCAGGCGCTTATCCGTCCTGTTCGCGGCGCTGCTGCCGCTCGCCGGGATCGGCGTGGTCGCTACCGCCACCCCGGCGGCGGCGAGCGTGTGCCGCGAACCGGCCAACGAGAAGTTCTTCCCAGGTAGCACGGTCACGCGCGTCCGCTACGGGGAGGTCAGCGTCAACGTCGTGGCGTGCTCCGGCGGCGCGCCCTCGGGGTGGAGCGTGGTCGCCACTCCGCTCACCAACGGGACCGGGGAACTGTTCAGCCTGGACATGGTGTCCCAGGTGAACAACGTCTCCATCGGCGACTACTACCGCTTCTGGGACGTCGTCATCTCGGTCAGGGAGTGCTTCCTCTGGGAAGTGCTGGACTTCTGCGACACGGCCACGTCCTGGACCGTCCGGTACTACATCGCCGACGTGGAGGGCCAGATCGTCAGCACCACGTCGACCACCGCCGACGAGGACCCGGTCTCCTCCGGCTACACGCTGTTCAGGACCCCGTAGGCATTCGACCGCCCGAGGCCTGCGCCCGGCCGAACCCGGCGCAGACCTCGGCCATCCCCGGCCGGTCGGCCGGGGATGGGCTCACCATCGCCTCGACCAACCGCCCGAGTGCTCCAGGGACTTCGCCCCTCGGCCGCCGCCACCGCGCGATGAACCGGCGCTGCGTCTCCCGATCCGCGTCACCCGGGAAGTCCACCACCCGCCGCCCGGTCAGGCTCATGAACAGGCTGGCCCCGAACGCGAACACGTCCGACGCCGGCGTCGGCACCGCCTCGCCCGTGGCCAGCACGCTGCGCGAGATCTCCGGGCTCTCGTAGTGCACCAGGCACCCCCGGAAGGCGAAGTCGCACCACTCCGGGACCTCCCCACCACGCGCCAACGCCAGGTCGATCAACCGCACCCGCCCCTCCGCGCTGACGATGAAGTGCGCGGGCTGGACATCCCCGTGCACCCAGCCGGCCTCGTGCAACTCCGCGAGCGCGCGGGCGCACGCCAGGGCCGTCCGCACATCGGGCTCACCGCCCACCGTCCGGTACGGCTCCCAGAGCTCCCAGAGACTCGTCCCCTCACACCAGGGCTGCACGCCCCAGGTCCCACGCTCCCACCGCCCGGTGTACAGGCCATCCCGCCCGAGCCGCTCCAACACGGCCACCTCCCGCGCGGGCGCGAACGCCGTGTATCCGTGCGAGGGCCCCGCCGGATACCCCAACTTCACCGCCCAACCCCCGCGCTCCCCCGTCACCCGCCACACGGTGGACCCCCGCCGGTCCATCACCAGCCGACGCTTGGAGAAACCAAGCAACTCCCGAATGTCACTGGTAGGTTCATAAGGGCCCTCACCCACAGGCATACTCCCGCCTGAGACCGGGCCGCCCCGCCAGGGGCGAAGCGGCCCTCTCACACACGTTGTCCGCAGACTACGTCGCAGGCGTTGTACGGACGCCCGTCGTCCGAGTCGCCAGGGGTCCTCCCCGGCTCCGTCGGCTCGTCGTCTCCCGGCTGCTTCTCGTCCCCGTTGCGCAGGACATGCGCCGTCATCGTGCTCACCTCCCTCCGGACAACTCATCCGGCCCAGGAATGCGGGCCGGCGTGCCTGGCAGCGGAATCGAACCGCCGACGACGAAGGCATAGAGCGTCCAGGCATGCCGGAACAGCGCATCCACCACGACGGCACGCGACGGCCTTCGCGGCACCCGCCTTGCGTGGGCGGCACGAGCGCGATCCCTCACCACCGGCACCCGCCCTTGCTCGCGATGTTCGCCTCACTGGCGGCGTTGACCTCTCGCACGCGCGCTCGCAGCGTGTCGCTCACCGAGAGCGGTCGCGCCTCCGCCGCCTGATCGTTCTCACCTTGAGGCAAGGGCTCGATCGCACCAGCCGATCCGGCCGGTTCGTCCGCCATCTCACGCTCCTCCCTCCGTCACCGAATGCGCATTCATCACAACTCAGCGCAGCAGGCGGAGGGTAGGGTGATGGGACCGGTGAAGCACCAAAGCCATCAGTGAGGCATCAAAGCCATCAAAGTTCGGGAATGGAGCCGCTCCATGACCAAGCGACCGCCAAACGACAGGCTGGCCAGTCTGCTTGCCGAATCCGGCCTCACCGAGTCCCAGTTCGTCCGCGCGGTCAACCGGGCAACCGCATGCGGTGGCGTAAGGGTCTGCTACGGACAACCATCCATAAGCAACTGGTTGCGCGGCACCCTGCCGCGCGCCTCTGTGCGCTGCGCCCTTTCCTCATCGAGGTTCTGAGTCGGCGGTTGGGACGCGTCGTCACGCACGCGGACGCGGGCCTGCCCCAACCAGAGAATGCGAACGCCTATACGGGTAGCAATACGGTCGAATCACTGGTGGAGCTGGCGAGGAGCGACATGAATCCATCACGTCGTGGAGTGCTGGGCGCCGCGGCCTACTCCGCCGCGCTGGCCATTCCCGCCTGGCACGACGTCGTCGGTCGTTGGGAGGCCGTCGGCTCGGGCAGGAGCCAGCGCATCGGGTTCAGCGATGTCGAGACGGTCACCAGCATGACTGAGTACCTCGCGGAGTTGGACGCCCGCGTCGGCAGCCGGGACACCCGACCGATGGCCGCCAGCTTCCTGGTCAACACGGTGGCCCCCTATCTGCGTGCCGACGGGTCCAACGAGGTTCGTCGGGCCATGCTGTCCGCCGCCTCGTTCGCCTGCTACAACACCGGTTGGATGGCGGTGGACGAGGGCCTGCACGGCTTGGCGCAGCGCTACTACCTCAAGGCTCTCGAACTGGCCGGCGCGGCCGAGGACCACCTGACCTACTGTCACATCCTGCGCGGCATGTCCGTACAGGCCGTGAACCTGGGCCACCGGACGCAGGCACTTCGGCTGGCCAGCGCCGCGCGCACCGCGCCGGCGGCCGGGCAGCGGCTGAGCGCCTTCTTCGCGGGACAGCAGGCCCACTGCCACGCGGCCGCGCAGGAACGGAACAGGGCGTTTCAGGCCCTCCAGGCCACCGAACGTGCGGTGGACAGGGCATCGAGTCAGGTTGGCACATTTGGCGGCTTCTCCGCCGCCACGCTGGCTTACGCGACCTCACAGGTCCAGTACGAGTTGGGGGACGTCCGCGGAAGCGTGCGCCTCCCTCGAACAGCATTTCCGGCTCCGTGACACAACGGACGGCGCCCGGTCCGGCGTTCTCTTTCGGGCACAGCTCGCCGAGCGGCAGCTGACGCTTGGCCATCTGGAAGCGGCCTACGCGACATGGCACCGCGTCCTCGACGACTACCCCGGCGTGCATTCCGGTCGCGCCGACGAACGAGTGGCCACCATGAAGGCCCTGCTCCGACCGCACGCACGCCACCGGGACGCCCGGGCACTGCTGGAGCGCGCCAACCGACCGGCGAGATGAAGGCCGCGCTCGCACCCGACGAGACGCCGCGATTCCTGAAAGAACTCACACGAGGGAACGCATCATGACACCAGATCTGTCCGAAGCCGCCTGGTTCAAGTCCTCCTACAGCGACGGAAACGGCGGCACCTGCGTCGAAGTCGCCGACTTCTCGCACCGCGTCGGGGTCCGGGACTCGAGGGACACCGGTATCGCGCCCTTCACCGTCCCGAAGGCCGCCTGGGCCTCCTTCGTCGGCCAGCTGCGCCGAGCAGGCTGAGCGCGTCGGCCGCGCCACGAAAAGGGCTCGGCCACGTCAGCCGCGTGTCGCGTCCGTGCGGCGCGTTCAGCCCGGCCACGCCGCGCACCCGGGTCGGCGGCCGCGAACTGCCCCTGTGGCGCCGCCGGAAGGCCGCCGACCGGATCCGCGACCGGCGGTCACGGCTGCTCGGCGAGCTGGCCGCGCACGGGGTGACCGTCACCGGCGCCGAGGCCGCCCGACGGCTGGCGGCGGGTGCGGCGTTTCTCCCCCTGCACGACTCTTGTCCTGTCATAAGGACGAAACCTAGAGTGCCGCAAGCGCTTTCCAGCGCCGTTTTCGTGGGACTCCAGCAAGGGTGGTGGACCGGCCATGAGCATGGATCGCCGGCGTTTCGTCATGGGTACGGCCGTGGGTACGGCGGCCGTGGGAGCCGTCTCGGGGGGCGGGCCGGCGTTCGCCGTCGCGCCGGCCGCTGGCGGCACCGGTGCCGCCGGGGAGCAACGCGTCCCCGAGGACGGCGCGTTCCTCGACCTGATCACCGCCGAGGGCGACCGCCTGGTGCCGGACGTCCTGGCGAGCTACCGGGCCAACCTGGTCAACATCAACGCGCGCTCCACCGCCCGGGCCATCCGCCGGCTCGCCGCCGCCTGGTCCTGGGAGCGCTCCGCCCACCACCACGACGAGACGCTCGTCGCCCCGATGGAAGAGATGGCCGAGGCGCTCGCCGACTACCAGCACGACGACGGCCTGTTCGACCAGGGCAACCTGCACTCGCCGCCCGACACCGCGTTCTCCATCGGCGACCTGTGCGTCGTGCTCAGCCTGTTGGGCGAGGACGACGACGCGCGCACCGCCGGCGTGCGGGAGACGGTGGGCCGGATCGTGCGCGCCGCCGGGCCCGCGATGGCCGATGGCGGGGTGCACACCCCCAACCACCGGTGGAAGATCTGCGGGGTGCTGGCCCAGGTCAACGCCCTCTTCCCGGACCGTCGTTACCCCCGAAGGATCGACCAGTGGCTGGCCGAGGGCATCGACCAGTACCCGGGCGGCCAGTACAGCGAGCGCAGCGCCACCTACGCCTCCGTGGTCACCGGCTACTCGCTGCTGACCGTGGCGCGGCTGGCCGACCGTCCTGAGCTCTACGAGAACGTGCGCCGCAACCTGCGCGTCACCCGCTACCTGCTGGAGCCCAACGGCGAGGTGGTCACGGTCCACTCGCGGCGCCAGGACCAGACCAGGCAGCGGTCGATCGTCGACTACTGGCTGCTCTACCGCGAGCTGGCCATCCACGACCGCGACCCGGAACTCGCCGCCGTGGCCCGGGACATCGAGCGTCGCATCGCCGAACTCCCGGGCGGCGAGGACCCGACGGGCGACGCCCTGGCCCGCGTCCTGCACCACCGCGAGCTCGCCGGGCGGCTGCCTGGGTCGGGGCTGCCGCCCACCCGCTACGAGCACCACGACACCGACACCGCGCTGTTCAGGTCCCGGCGCGGCGCCCGCACCTTCACGCTCTTCGGCGGCACCGACTTCGCCGAGATCCCGACGTTCGCCTCCGGGCTCTCCACCAACCCCACCTTCCTCGCCTTCCGCAAGGGCGCGGCCATCCTGGACTCGGTGCGGCTCGCCCCGCAGTTCTTCTCGCTCGGCCACTTCCGCAGCGAGGGCCTGGAGCGGGCCTCGGGCGGCGGCTGGCGGCTGCACTCCCGGGTGCGCGCCGCCTACCACCTGCCGTTGCCGCCCCAACACCGCCGCGAGGACGGCGACTACGCGCTCACCGACGACCCGCGCTTCTGGTCGGCGATGGACTTCCCGCACCGCCCCAAGACCTATCTGACGCTGCGCACCGAGGTGGTGGTGCGGGCGTCGGGCGACGGACTCGACGTGTCGTTCCAGGTGGACGAGTCGGAGGTACCGCTGGCCATCGAGCTGGCGTTCCGGCCCGGCGGCGAACTCTCGGGATCCGGCCTCACGGCGGTCCAGGGACAGGCGAACACCCACCAGTTGGTGTCGGGCGAGGCGAGCTACACGGTGGGCGAGGACCGCATCACCTTCGGCCCGGGCAACGGTTCGGGTCCCGGCCAGCCGCCGGTGGTCGACCCCGGTGAGCGCTACACCTGGCTCGGCGGCAATCTGACCCCGACCGGCCCCCGCGTCCTGATCACCGGCCGGACGCCGTTCCGTTACCGGCTCACCCTGCGGTGAGCCGCTGACGGCGGTTCCGCCCTCCTCCCGGCCGGGCGGTCACGGGACCTCCGACGTAGGGCAGACTCTTCGGCAGGTGCCGCGGGATCGCGGGGACACGACGAGCGTCGGGGGTTGTGATGACGGAGGGGTCGGGGGAGTCGGTCCGGCTGGGCCGGCTGGTGGCCGAACATCCGGTGGTGGGGCCGCCGAACCGCGGCTTCACGAGGGCCGCGCTGGCCGTGGGCGTGCTCGGCGTCGTGGTCGGCGTGCCGCTGCTGGTCCTCGGCTTCAGCGGGGACGGCGGCTCGCGGAGCAACTTCGTGGTGGGGCTGCCGCTCGGTATCGGCCTCGCCGGGCTGCTGCTGGCCCGGATCGGCGCGGACGGCGCCCGCCGGGCGCGCGACGGCGAGGTGTTCGCGCTGCACGAGGGCGGCCTGGTCCACCGGCGCGGCGCGGCGACCACGTCGGTGCCGTGGTCCGACATCGCGCGGGTGCGCGACACCGGCCGCGCCGGCCTGCTCTTCGCCCGCCACACCGGCCGCGACGTCGACTGCCGCATCCGGCTGCGGGACGGCCGACGGCTGCGCGTCACCGGCTTCACGAGCCAGGCCGCGGCACTCAGCGAAGCGATCCGCACGGCGACGGCCGCCCGTCCCTAGCCGGGCCGGGCGGAGCCGGCCCTCGCGCAGTGCGACAGCGGCCGGAGCCGGCGCCAACGCGCGGCCACCGGTGGTTACGTCGGAGCCGCCGGGCCGAGCGGTGGCCGGTCACCGCGGGGCCGCCTGCGGCATCGCCGCGTCCGCCGAACACTGCCCGAACCCGGACGACCACCCACCACCCCACTACGCGGGGGCCTGGCCGCACTCACTTGCAGCACGACAACCGGCTTCCGGTGGCCAGATGTGCGCCAGCACGACCGGCCGCCCCGCCCGCGCCACGCCCCGTAGCCGGGCCGGCGGGCCTGCCGTGGCCCGGCGCGCGCCGTCCAGCCCCGACGACCACCCACCACCGCACGCCGGCCGGAGGCCCGGTGCCCTCGGTCGCGCGCCCGCGCACCCGGCCGGCACGGCCCGAGCCGCGCGCAGCGCGATGGCCGGCTTCCGGTGGCCAGATGTGCGCCGGCACGACCGGCCGCACAACCGCCCGCCCCTGCCCGCGCCACGTCCCGTGGCCCGGCCGGCAGGCCGTCGCCGGCCGTCAGGCCATCTCGTAGGCGTCGGCTATCAGTTCGTAGCTGCGCAGCCGCGCCTCCGGCGTGTGGACGTGGCCGGTGATCATCAGCTCGTCGGCGCCGGTGCGGCGGACCAGGTCGTCGAGCCCCTTGCGGACCGCGTCCGGGGTGCCGTGGACGACGTTGGACAGCCAGCCGTCCACGACCTCGCGCTCCACCGGCGCGAACCGGTAGGACTCGGCCTCCTCCGGCGTCGGGATCAGCCCGGGCCGGCCGGTGCGCAACCGCAGCATGGACAGCGCGCCGGTCATCACCTGCCGGTCGACCTCGCGCTCGTCCTCGCCGGCCAGCGCGTTGACGCCGATCAGCGTGTACGGCGCGTCCAGCACGGCGGAGGGCCGGAACGTGTGGCGGTAGAGCTCGAGCGCCGGGATGGTGTTGGCGGCCGAGAAGTGGTTGGCGAAGGCGAACGGCAGGCCGAGCCGGCCGGCGAGTTCCGCGCTGAAGCCGGAGGAGCCGAGCAGCCAGATCGGTGGCCGCCCGACGCCCCGCACCCCGCCCGGCGTGCTGCCCTGTACGGGGCCCGGCACGGCGTGGATCCGGGAGTAGGGGTGGCCGTCGGGGAAGTCGTCGTCGAGGAAGCGGGTGAGCTCGGCGACCTGCTGCGGGAACTCGTCGGGGCCGTCGGTGCGGCCGCGCCGCAGCGCGGCGGCGGTGGCGCCGTCGGTGCCGGGCGCGCGGCCGAGGCCGAGGTCGATGCGCCCCGGGGCCAGCGCCTCCAGGGTGCCGAACTGCTCGGCGACGGTGAGCGGCGCGTGGTTGGGCAGCATGACGCCGCCCGAGCCGAGCCTGATGCGCTCGGTGTGGGCGGTGAGGTGGGCCAGGATCACGGCCGGCGTCGAGCTGGCCACGCCCGGCATGGAGTGGTGTTCGGCGACCCAGAAGCGGTGGTAGCCGCGCCGCTCGGCGAGCCGCGCGAGCTCGGCCGTGGTGCGCAGCGCCTGGGTGGCGGTGCGGCCGGCGCCCACGGTGGCCAGGTCGAGCACCGACAACGGCACCGGCGCGAGCCCCCGGCGCACGCCCCTGATCTCGTCCGCCGCGCTCGCGCCGCCGCTCGCTTCGTCTCGTCCGGCCACCGCCGCCCGCCGCCTTTCCCTGGTCGCTGCCCGCGTCTGTCTCCAGGCGGCAACCAGGGCGTGGGCGGGCACATTACGCCCCCCGCCCCCCCCGGGGGGGGGCCGCGCCGGGCGTACCCGGAGCGGCGGGTGGGGGGCCATGGGGGGCGCCCCGG